>JASJFV010000349.1:0-13328 GCA_033791885.1 Gammaproteobacteria bacterium
CCATTCAACACCATGCAGGCTTCACGCAAATGTGATGCCGTTTCATCGAACAATTCACGACCGAATGCATGCAGCTGTTCCGCATTGATATCGAGGAAATGCCTGAAGCCAAGAATATGTCCAAAGTGACGTTCGCCGCAGGCAAAGTCGCCTGCCGCCATCGGCAACAGGTCACTTTCTATGCAGTTAGCAAAACTTTCAAGTGCGGTGGCTGCATTGCTGACAAGGTCAGCCAGCACAGGAATGGCATGATCACATTCCTTCAATCGAGGATGCTGTGGAATGGTGCGTATGAAGTGGGCACCTTCACGCGCCGTTTGCAATGAAGATGTTAACCACAGCGGTGGTATCAGCTCAGGCTGCGTGCCAAGTTTCTGTCGTGCGCCTCTAAGGTGCTGGGGAATGCTTGCCAGACGCCTGGCGATTGCGTGCTCGAATTTATGTACCGGACGCACTAGCAGCTGGTGGATGGCATTGACAGGCAAATAGCGTTCAGGATCACGATAACGCCAGTCAGCCTCCAGCAATTGCTCCGTCTCCAGGCCTGCGCTGCTCCATGCCAGCTCATAGTCAACCAGGCGGTCAGCATCAAGTACTTCGCTATCCAACTCCTCAAGACTGAACATCAATTCACGATTCAGTGTAATTAACGCACCGATATCGTCGTCGCCATAGGGTGTTAGACGATCGGCATAGGCATCATGTCCAGCTTCAACCGCCGCTTCCGGGTGAAAGCGAAACCAGGCCTTGTAGTAAGCTTTCAGTATGGCGTCGAAGCGGTCGGCTATTTCTTTGGGATCATGCATAAGACTCAGTTTCAAGTTCCAGGTTTCAAGTTTCAAGTCAAAGCTGGAATACTATCCTCTTTGACCTTTCCTCTGTTATCTTCAATTTGTCTCTATAATTTCAAAATCGTGCGTTATCTCTACTGCTTTTGCCAACATTATAGAGGCAGAACAATATTTCTCGGCCGACAGCTGTACTGCACGTGCTACGTGCTTTTCGCTCAGGCCTTTGCCAGTAACAATGAAGTGTACATGGATACTGGTAAACACAGCCGGCACAGCGTCAGCACGCTCTGCTTCGATGACGGCCTTGCAGTCACTAACATTCTGGCGCGATTTCTCGAGCATCATTGTCACATCAATTGATGAGCAGCCACCGAGTCCCATTAACAGCAATTCCATGGGTCTGGAACCCCTGTTCTCACCACCGACAGCCGGGCTGGCATCCATCATCACCTTGTGGCCACTATCCGCGATGGCCTCAAATGCCTTGCCACCCTTCCAGTCAACTTCTACTTTCATAAGTACCTCTCAAACAATTCTGACAGTTTATCACCTGGCTGCTGCGCACGCATAAAGGCCTCACCAATCAAGAAAGCCCTGACATCGTGAGCCAGCATTGTTTCTACGTCTGCACGTTGATGTATACCGCTCTCGGTGACGACTATCCTGTCACTCGGAATATTCGCTAACAGCGAGGTTGTCGTCTGTAATGACGTTTCAAAGGTTCGCAGGTTTCGGTTATTGATACCTATCAGCGTGGTATTCAGTTCCAGTGCACGTTCAAGTTCTTCTGCATCGTGCACTTCAACCAGGACAGCCATATTTAGCGAATGAGCAAGCTCCGTAAACTCCTTGAGCTGGTGATCATCCAGTGCGGCCACGATCAGCAGTATGCAGTCACCACCGATTAAGCGGGATTCGTAGACCTGGTAGGGGTCAATAATAAATTCCTTGCGCAATACCGGTAACTGGCAGGCATCTCTTGCCTGTTTCAAATAGCTATCATCACCCTGAAAATATTCCACATCAGTCAACACCGACAGGCAGGCTGCACCACCTTTTTCATAACTCTGCGCAATCTGTGCCGGATCAAAATCCTCGCGTATGACGCCCTGGCTTGGAGAGGCTTTTTTTATTTCTGCAATAGTAGCCACTCTGCCTGCTTCGACACGCTCCCTGATGGCAGCGACAAAATCCCTGCTGGGTGCCACGTTCTCAAGCTCAGACTGAATTTGCTCTAATGTAACCCGCTGTTTCCTCTCCGCGACTTCATCTGCCTTGGTGGCGAGAATTTTTTTTAATATATCTGCAACCTTGTTCATGACACACTTCTCACGCAAAACAGCTGTTAAAAATGGTTGGTCATACTAACCAGTTGCTGCAGGCGTTCAGCCGCAGCACCTGAGGCCAGCACCTCCTGTGCAAGTCTGACACCGGCATCAAGTTCATCGGCAAGCCCGCAGGCATAGATGGCTGCACCGGCATTCAGTGCCACGATGTCGCGCGCCGCTCCATCCACATTGGCCAGAACATCGCTCATCATCTGCAGGCTGCTTTCAATATCATTGACCTTGATCGATTCAACAGGCTGCATGGATATACCAAACTGCTCAGGGGTCAGCGTGTAACTGCTAATTGCAGAATTATTCAGCTCAGCAACGTGTGTCGGTGCAGAAATACTAATCTCATCCATACCATCTTCGCCATGCACAACCAGCACATGATGGCTACCCAGCCTGGACAACACTTCTGCCAGCGGCTCAAGCAGCTCTTTTGAGAAAACGCCAAGCACCTGGTTCGGTGCTGCTGCCGGATTGGTCAAAGGACCCAGTACATTGAAGATTGTTCTCACGGCCATTTCTCTGCGTGGCCCGATAGCATGTTTCATTGCACTGTGGTGCAACGGTGCAAACATAAAGCCGACACCAATCTCATTGACACATTCAGCGACCTGTTGTGGCGAAAGGTCCAGCCTGACGCCCGCTGCTTCCAGCACATCGGCACTGCCGCTATTGCTCGATATTGACCGGTTGCCATGTTTGGCGACCCTGCCACCTGCAGCGGCGACGACAAATGCTGAGCTGGTAGAAACATTAAATGTACCGCTGGAATCACCTCCTGTACCACAGGTGTCCACCAGGTATTCTTTGCTGACATTAACGTGTGCCGCCAGATCACGCATCACCTCAGCGGCAGCCGTGATCTCTTCGACAGTTTCTCCCTTGCAGCGCAGGCCAACCAGAAACCCGCCAATCTGCGCCGGTGTTGCCTCGCCAGTCATTATCAACTGCATGACATGGTGCATTTCGCTGGCACTCAGGTTCTTGTCCGAGATCACATATTGAATGGCCGTTTGCATGTCCATGATTAAATCCCCAATATTTTAGGTCTTACATTTTTGGTTTTAGGTAAATCCTAATACTTAATTCGTAAAACACTATCTATCTTTCAGCAAGAAAATTTGCCAGTAACTCATGCCCCTGGTGAGTCAGTATAGACTCAGGGTGAAACTGCACACCTTCGACATCCAGCGTCCTGTGTCGTACGCCCATTATCTCATCATCGTCAGTCCAGGCTGTCACTTCAAGGCACTCTGGCAGACTCTCGCGTTCAATAACAAGTGAATGGTAGCGCGTTGCCTGCAAGGGATTTTCCAGTCCTTTAAATACACCGTTGTTAAGATGGTGGATCATTGAAGTCTTGCCATGCATAAGGGTTTTTGCACGAATGATATTACCGCCAAAGGCCTGACCGATACTCTGGTGCCCAAGACAAACTCCAAGTATTGGTACATGACCACTGAATTGCCTGATTACCTCTACCGAAACACCGGCTTCATTTGGAGTACAGGGACCGGGAGATATCACGATACGTTCGGGTTGCAGGGCGTCGATCTCAGCCAGGCTGATTTTATCATTCCTGTGTATATGCACGTCAGCACCAAGCTCACCAAAATACTGCACCAGGTTATAGGTAAAGGAGTCATAATTATCGATCATCAGTAACATGTTATGCCTCCCTTAGCTTAACTGCCGAAAACCGCTTGCGGCCATTGCCACAGCACGGAAAGTTGCTCTTCCCTTGTTCAGGGTCTCTTCCCACTCCATCTCGGGTTGTGAGTCTGCAACGATACCGGCACCCACCTGTATATTGAGCATTCCATCCTTGATCACCGAGGTGCGGATAGCGATAGCAGTATCCATATTGCCATTCCAGCCAAGATAACCCACGGCACCGGAATACACACCACGCTTGACCGGTTCCAGCTCATCAATGATTTCCATTGCTCTAATTTTCGGTGCGCCACTGACGGTGCCGGCGGGAAAAGTTGCCTTCAGTACGTCAATAGCATCAAACTCCTTTCGTATGTCACAGACCACGTTGGAAACAATGTGCATAACATGAGAGTAGCGCTCGATGACCATCCGGTCAGTAAGCTCTACACTGCCGATTTCAGCTATTCGCCCCAGGTCATTGCGTCCAAGGTCAACTAGCATAAGGTGTTCAGCCAGTTCCTTGGGGTCTGCCATCAGATCCTGTTCCAGCGCCACATCCTCTGCCTCGTTTTTTCCACGAGGTCGTGTACCTGCTATCGGTCGCACTGTCGCCTTGCCTGACTCCACCTGTACCAGTATCTCAGGTGACGAACCGACTACCTGAAAGTCTCCGAGATTCATGAAATACATATACGGCGACGGATTCAGTGTGCGCAGGGCACGATATAAATCGAGTGCTTCAGCCTCATATGGAATACTCATGCGCTGCGACAATACGACCTGCATGATGTCACCGGCACGAATATATTCACGTGCCTGCTCGACAGCCTGCATGTATCCTTCTCGGCTAAAGCCGGATTGGAAGTCATTTTCGCTGACCTCTGAAGTGATCGCATTTCCCTGGTGCGACAATGGCTGATCAAGCATCTGAACGATATCTTCAATACGCTGCTGGCCAGATTCCCAGGCACTCGATTCTCGAGGATCGACATTAATGACGATAAACAGGCGGCCCTTAAGTTTGTCGAAGATCAGTATTTCATCAGACACCATTAGCAGAATGTCAGGTGACTGCAGCGGGTCCGGGTGTTGATTCTCACCCAGGCCGGGCTCTATATAGCGTATGGTATCGTAGCCAAAATAGCCTACCAGCCCACCGGTAAAGCGTGGCAGGTCTTCGATATCAGGCGCTTTGAAGCGCTGCTGATATTCACGCACGGCCTGTAGCGGGTCAGAACTGGTGTAGGACTCGATAACCTCACCATCTTCGATAACTTCTATACTATTGCCGGTAGCGCGAAAAAGCTTCCTGGCAGACAGGCCGATTATCGAATAGCGGCTGGCCTTTTCGCTGCCGGAGACAGATTCAAGCAAGTAGGAAAATTCACCGCCAGCAAGCTTGATGTAGGTGCTTAACGGGGTATCAAGGTCTGCTAATACTTCACGCACAAGAGGTATGCGCGTATGACCACTAGCAGCATATGAATCAAATTCAGATTTATTCAGAGACATGAGAAAACATTACCTTAAACAATTAAACAGGATAAAACCGATAGAAAACGCTTAGCGCATCACCATCGCCAGATCCATGCCTCCTGTTTTTCGATCATGCTTTCCATTAATTCAAGTATCCAGTTAAACCTATCTAGTTCAGTAAAGAGAGTTGCTGATCAAGTTTGTCCAGTGAATCTATCACACCCTGTGTCTTCAGGGTAGTGAGATCGACACCCTGATTGTATCCATAATTAACACAGATCACAGGCATCCCTGCAGCATTGGCTGCTTTTACGTCATTGGCTGAATCACCAATCAGAACGCCCTGCTCCGGACTGATACCAAAATATTCACAGGCATATATCAATGGTAAAGGATCGGGTTTTTTGTGCGGCAGTGAATCACCCGAAACAACCAGCTCAAAATAACCATCCAGTTTCAGGTCAGCAAGCAGAGGCAACGTGAATGCCTCGGCTTTATTAGTAACACAGGCGAGATGGAAACCCATATCCTTGAGCTTATCCAGCCCGGCAACAACACCGTCGTAGGGACGACTTTTTGCTGAGACATTCTCACCATAGGCCTGCAGAAACAGGGCATAGCCTTCTTCAAAATCGTCACTGTCCGGCTCACCGTCCATGGAATCAGTCAATGCACGCTTGACTAACCGGCTTACGCCATTACCAATCCAGCCTGACACCTTGTCCAGTGGCCAGACTTCTCTGCCCATCCGCTCAAGCATGATATTGACGCAGTCCGCCAGGTCCGGTGCCGTGTTTATAAGTGTGCCATCGAGGTCAATCATGACCATGCTTACTGCAATATTTTGTGGGGTTGTCATCTCTCTATTCAAACCTGCTTTACTCAGTATTATCCTGCTTTTGCCAGTTCTGCACGCATGGCAGAAATGACTGTTTCGTAATGATGGGCATCTGCTTCATTGGCCGCACCAAAAATTGCAGAACCGGCAACAAACATATCCGCACCCGCCTCGGCTATTTCGCCAATATTATCAATTTTAACTCCGCCATCTACTTCCAGGCGAATATCTCTGCCGGTAGCATCAATCAGTTTACGAGCCTGGCGCAGTTTAGTCAGAGTAGAGTCGATGAAACTCTGGCCACCGAAACCCGGGTTCACAGACATCAAAAGAATCATGTCAACTTTATCCATGACGTATTCAAGTATATCCAGCGGTGTTGCAGGATTAAATACCAGACCAGGCTTGCAGCCTTCATCCCTGATCAGTTGCAGGCTGCGGTCAATATGTTCGGATGCTTCAGGGTGAAAAGTGATGTAGGTGGCACCTGCGGCAGCGAAATCAGGAATGATACGGTCAACAGGCTTTACCATTAGATGTACATCAATATCTGCTGTAACACCGTGTTTACGTAGCGCATCACAAACCAGCGGGCCGATGGTCAGGTTGGGTACATAGTGATTATCCATAACGTCGAAATGCACTACGTCGGCACCGGATGCCAGCACGTTATCCACTTCTTCACCGAGTCTGGCGAAATCTGCGGACAGGATTGAAGGTGAGATTAGAAAATCTGTAGCCATCTTGAAACTCCCTGATATTTGATTAGTATTCGGTTTCAGAGCACAGGACCAGGCACTTACAGCCATTGATTCTGTTTAATCGCGAAAAAATAGAGGCAGTATTTTACCTTATTTAAGTATGCTTTTCAGTAATTCACGGCAAATTCGGGCTTGATCACCCTGACAAGTCAAGAATGTGACAGAACTCAGCCATCCATCAACAGGTTTCGTAAGTCGATAATTGCTGCATTGGCACGGGATATATAAGAGGCCATCACCAGGGAGTGGTTGGCAACCAGGCCAAAGCCACTGCCATTCATTATCAGAGGACTCCAGATAACATCCTGCGTAGATTCCAGCTCACGGATGATCTGGCGCAAACTGACAACAGCATTCTTCTTTCTTAATACGGGTTCAAAATCAATCTGAACTGCTTTTAGAAAATGCAGCAGAGCCCATGCCGAGCCGCGTGCCTCAAAGAAGTTGTCATCTATTTTTGTCCACGGCGTTTGAATTTCGAGATCGTCGGGAGTTGGCGTCGAGTGCGTGGCTTCGGCATCTCCGGCCAGGTCTGTGTTCACGCGCAGCTGTCCAACACTGGCTGACAGCCGTTGTGATAACCCCCCCAGGCGTTTCTCCACGATTTGTAACCAGTCTCTAAGATTATCTGCACGGGCAAAAAATTGGGTATTGCTGTCATCGATATCAACAAGACGATCAAGGTAGGATTGCAGTGCCTTGATACCTTTTCGATAGGAACCCTCGGCGGAAGGAAATATCCACGACTCGTTGCTGATACTAAACTGTGGTTCCGCCACCATCAGGTCCTTATCTTCCAGCGACTGGGATTGCGAACGACTCATTTCGTTGCGCAGTGCACGAGTAAGGTCGCGCACCTGCACCAGCACACCAAACTCCCAGTTCGGCATATTGTCCAGCAATACAGAAGGCGGCATCACATCATTACTAAGAAAACCGCCTGGTTTGTCCAGCATCGTCGTCGCCACCGTGATAAGAGCTGCGGTGGTAGTGCTGCCCGGAACCGCCCGCTCTCCTTCTTCACTGATAATTTGCTGCCGTGCATTTTCTGCGACATTAAACATAACGGGACTGCGGCTCCAGTAAATCGACAGCGTTAGCATTACTATGCAAAGAATTAAGGTTGCCATTCCTATTGACCAACGCAGACCTTTTTCTTTCCATGTGGCAGGTTTTAACACCTTGCCTGCATCTCTCGCCTTTTGCTGGATATTGTTAATCATGTCAGTCTTCTCAACAGTCATAGAATAGTTTTCGTGTTGTAATTGAAATTTCCTGTCACTGCGGACGCAGAGCAGCAGTCACTTTATTTAGTAGCTGGCACAAAAACATCAGGACGCTCTGTTTACATCGCTCTTGCAATGACACCTCACAAAACCTTTGTTAATCTTAACACGCAACTTCGCACTACTTTATAATGTTTAACACATGCTGATTCTTTTTCAGCAACAGCGACACTAAAATATAGGATATTGATGAGATCACTGCGTTACCTGCTGGCTGCCGGCGTCGTCCTGCTGTTCCTGTTGCTGGTTGTCATTACAGGTATGGCCGGTGATACCCTGCTCTCGCTGTGGGAAAAACTGCAGCATGCACCCTGGTATATAGGTGGCCTGTTTATAACCATCCTGCTCATCTTTAGTGCAGGCAGTGCGATTATCCTGTGGAAACTGCTGCGTCCGGCAAAACAATCAGCTGCTGCGAAAAAGCCTATCGACGAATCCAGTTTGCATCAACGTATTGAAGCAGCTGCCGAAAGCGGTATTGAGATTGATTCGGCCAAGGAAGAGCTACGCAAACTTAGACAGCGACGGCAAACAGGAAAGCTCTATATCGCGCTGACCGGTAACATAAGCACCGGTAAGAGCAGCCTGGTCAATAGCCTGCTCCCGAATGCACAGGCCTCCTCAGAGGTGACAGGTGGAACAACGCGGGACATCACAGAATTTCACTGGGTCACACCCTCTGGCGACGAAGTCATACTGATCGACATGCCCGGCCTGCAGGACGCAGTCAGCCAGGGTCTGAGTGATAGCGCACGCAATGAAGCCATGCGCGCACACCTGGTCATATACCTTTGTGACAGCGACCTGACTCGACAACAAATAAAAGAACTAAAACTGCTTGCAGAACTTAAAAAACCACTGATACTTGCACTTAATAAAAGCGACTGGTACAGCGATGAGGAACGCAAAAAAATACTCGAAAGGCTACGCCAACACACAACTGAAATTGATGACATAACTGTTGTTGCTATTCGTACTCAAACTGAAAAAGAGGTCGTAGTCAAAAGGCCTGACGGCACTGAGTCGACCGAACTACGCCGTGTAGAAGCAGACATAAAAGAGCTTGCTCGTGCGCTGCAACGGCGGATCGACAACAATCCGGAAAGACTTGAGCAGCTGCGTGATAGCGCTATATTTACCCTAGCAGCACGCAACCTTGATGAGGCTGAACTGCGGCAGCGGGTTGAGAAAGGACAAAGACTGGTACGCAATCATACACGCAGCGCAGTAGTTGGTGCGATGGCGGCGATCAGCCCCGGCACCGATATTCTTATTCAGGGCGCTCTTGGTATCAGCCTGGTAAAAAGTCTCTGTTCTCTCTATGACGTCCCTGTCAGCCAGCTTGAGATCGATCGACTGCTTAAACTCGGGCAAACCCGGCTGAATCGTCATATTGCCCTGATTATGGCTGTGCTTGGAAATGCCATGAAAGCCTTTCCCGGTCTTGGTACACTGGCCGGCGGTGCACTGCATGCAGTCACCTACGGTATGATATTCGATGCGCTGGGACGTAGCCTGAACGAAACGCTTGCCAGTCGAGGCGAACTGGCACCCCTGCCTGTGATAAATCGTTTTACGGAGAACCTTGGTGATCAACTGGAAAAAAGTACCGGCAACATTATCCGGCTGGTCCTGGAGACCAAAGACAAGCAGGAAAAATAAACCAGCTAAGTCTACTAAACCCGTTGAGGCGATTGCGAGCGACCCAGCTGACCATCACCTGGCGATCGCACGCGACAGCCTGTCGCGGCTACTGGAAGACGAACATATTCCCCAGTCTGTGCGTGAAGGACTGGGTGAGGAATACCAGGTCATTCAGGATCTGCTGGACAAGATAGAGAATAATGAAATCCACATAGCTGTCATGGGGCGTGTCAGCGTTGGTAAGTCCTCACTTCTAAATGCACTGCTTGGCAGAGAAGTATTCTCCACCAGCCCGCTTCACGGTGAGACACGTAACGTCGACCGCAGTGCATGGCAATCCTATGACAGTGGCGGTGTCTTTCTGATTGACACACCAGGACTCGACGAAGCCGATGGCGAGCAGCGCGAACAACTGGCCATTGAAGCGGCAGCCCAGGCAGACCTGATCATCTTTGTTGTCGATGGTGACCTGACAAAAAGTGAACTCGATAGCCTGAAAACCCTTCACCGCCAGTCCAGCATTGTGTTACTGGTGCTAAATAAAATTGACCGTTATAGCGAGCAGGAACAAAATGCACTGCTTGCTTCTCTACGCAGTCACGCGTCAGGAATGGTAGAGGAGGAAAACATTCTATCTGTATCGGCTGCGCCGCCCACGCAAGTCTTGATTCAAATTGATGATGCAGGCCACGAAACCGAATCTGTGCGTGATATCGAGCCTGACGTGTCACTTCTTGCAACACGATTGTGGCAGATTATCGAGCAGGATGGCCGCAGTCTTGCTGCACTGAACGCCAGTCTGTTTGCGTCACATGTGACAGATCAAGTTTCCTCCCGCATTCTTGAAACACGCCGGGGTATGGCAGAAAAAGTCATTCGCTACTACTGCATTGCCAAAGGAGTCAGCGTGGCGGTCAATCCTATTCCACTTGCTGACCTGGTCGCTGCTGCCGCTCTCGATAGCGCCCTGGTGTATCACCTGTCCAGAGTTTATGACCTGCCCATGAGCAGACGTGAATCCGGCAAACTTGTCGCTGCTATATTTGCTCAGCTAGCTGCCCTGATGGGGGCAGTGTGGACAGTACATCTTGCTTCAAGCCTGTTAAAACTAGGCAGTGCCGGACTGTCTACAATATTGACTGCAAGCAGCCAGGGAGCGATAGCTTATTACAGTACTTACCTGGTAGGGCAAATTACCGAACGTTACCTGGAACAGGGTAAAGCATGGGGAGAAGGCGGTGCAAAACAGGTCACTGAGGAAATCATGGCCGGAATGGACAGGAATTCTATTATCGAAAATGCCAGGGAAGACATCATGCTGCGAATCAAAGGGGTAAAGACATAATATATTTATAAGCTACCCATTATTTCACCCCTTATTAATTCTTAGCCTGGTTACTCTTTTAAAAAACCCTGCTGCTCATTAAAATCGGCTGTGGTAAATTTTAATCAACTAATAAAACCTGGAGGATAGCCAAGTGAGCCAGTTATTTTCTGATATCTGGATGAACGATCTCAAAAACGTGTGGAATAATGACCCGACTGTTTACGCTCCATTGGAGAAAGCCAATTTCTCTGCAAACATCGCCTATGGATTTAAAGGCGAAGATAAACCCAGGGGCATGATAACCATCATCAGTGGCAAGGTAACCAATGGCTCCGCCTATGCAGAAGAAAGCCTTGACTGGGATTTACGTGCATCTCCTGAAAACTGGCAACTGTGGCTGAAAGAGGGCTTTGGACTCAGCCGCCTCGGTCCGGCTGTTGCAATGAAGAAGCTCCAGTTTACCGTGGGTAATTATCGACAGATGATTCGTAACCCATCATTAAGCCACCCGTTTCTGCAGCATTTTGAACTGATGAGAAAAATATCGACTTCTTAAATATATTACCTTTTCATTACCTGCATCCAGCGCCAGAAATTCAACAGGCCAGACAATGCAGACGCTACATAGGTAAAAGCCGCAGCACGTAGAATTTTTCTTGCTGGCTGCACCTGCTGAGGCTGCAGATAACCGGATTCAAGCATCGGCAGTGCTTTATTAAAACTGGCGTCAAGTTCAACCGGCAATGTGAGGAATTGCACAAGCAGTCCTGATCCCATAACGAGAAAGGCCGCCAGCAGGGTGAGCAGCCCCACTGCAGGTGCGCGGGTAATAGCGGATAGCAGGGGCACAAGGAAGAGCAGGAACGAACCTGCTTTCTGTGCTGTACTTGCATAGCTTGCTAATCGTGAGCGCCAGTGAAATAGCTTTTCTCTCCTGGCATCCTGAATCGCATGTCCTACTTCATGTGCCGCAATAGTAATTGCCGTTAGTGTTCGGCCATTAAACCGGTCTTCTCCGAGGCGCACTGCCCTGGCAACCGGATCGTAGTGATCTCCACTACTGGTGACCTCTACTTTCACAGACTGCAGTTGATTTCGATCTAGCAGATGTCTCGCCAGTTCGGCTCCTGTGCCGCTAAAATTCGCTTCATCTTTCCGATTGTATCGGTTCAATACTGCCTTGACCCAGAACTGAGGTCCAACGATTAACGCCATCAGCAGAACTAGAAGAATTAAGACATGCATGGAATTGTGTTGTATAGTGTCATCGTTCGTTGAATCCTGCCTTTATGATCTGTGGTCGATTGTAGCCTTTTTCTGGCACCCAAACCCGGAACTGAAGTGATGCAGTTACATGTTAAACATGAGCTGCAGGCATTCTATTCAGAACTGTCATGAAATATCTAGTTGACTATATTAGAATATTATTATATAGTTTAAAAACATGGCAAGAATGTAACAGACGCTCCGGGAAATACTGCTATGGGGATCTCGGTGCTCAACATTAATTAAATTATTTTGGAGAATTACTTATGAAATTAGTACAGATTGTATCAATTGCTGCTCTTATGAGCATGTCAGCTGCTTCTTCAGCATGGTGGGGCAACGGTTATGACAACGGTTCTGGCTACGGCAACGGTTCTGGCTATGGTAATGGCTATGGCAACAGTTCTGGCTACGGTGATGGTTCAGGTTACGGTTCAGGAAACACACGTGGACGTGGTGACGGACGTGGCGACATGGACGGCGACATGGACGGCGACGTAGATGGCAGCTTCAACATGAACTTCAAAGGTAGCGGACGCGGACGTGGACGTGGTGCTGGACGTGGTTACGGTTCAGGCTATGGTTCAGGTTATGGCGACGGTTACGGCCGTAATGACTACCGTGGCAACTACCAGGGCGACTACCGTGGCAACTCCTACGGTGGTAACCGTTATGGTTCTGGCGGATATGGCGCACCTTACGGCGGCGGATACGGCGCACCTTACGGCGGCGGATACGGATACGCTCCTGCTCCTATGATGCAGGCACCTGCTGCTCCAGCACCTGCTGCTCCAGCTGCAAAGTAATAAGAATCCTTTAAAAGGTTTTTATTCCTGAAAAGGCCCGTGTGGAATTCCACACGGGCCTTTTTGTGTGCTTGGTGTTTATAGAAGCCTGAAGTTTTAAGTTTCAGGGCTGATTCTGCATACATCTGTAGAGGTTTTTT
>JASJFV010000350.1:0-30602 GCA_033791885.1 Gammaproteobacteria bacterium
GGCAACTCGGATGGCCATGCCAAGAATCTGTCTCTGCTGTATTTACAAAACGGCGGGATTCGTCTGTCTCCCTTCTATGATCTGGTTTGTACGCGTGCCATCGATCGCATCGATTATCATCTCGCCTTTGATGTCGGTGGGCAAAGAGACCCCGGGCAAATCACCACAAAACACTGGGATGCGCTTGCCAGTCAATGTGACGTGGGACCACGTTTCCTGCGCCGGCTGCTACAGGAGACCGCGACCTCCTTACTGGAAAAAATCAGTAACACAAAGGCACTGTTTGAAGCACAATACGGTGATTATCCATCACTGCAACGCATCGAGCGTGTCGTCACGCAGCAATGCCACCGTACCACCAACATTTAATACAGCAAGCATCCTGGATACCCCGGAAAATTCAGATTAGGGCCGGGCAACAGTGCATCGTCAAGAATTATCGTGGAACGTGGGTGGAACGCAGCTAAAATAATAATCTATAACTTATTGTTTTTTATAGTTATATTGGCGACACCCAGGTAGTTCAAGTCCTCTCCTCGGTACCATTTATTTATGCGGCTTCTCAGCCGGTTAGTGTTTTTTTTATTCCTGGCAGTCTCTTTCTCACATCTAGTCGCTGTGCTGGAATTATCATTGGAAGTCTCTTTCCTGTGAAAGACCGACGCGATTATACTTCATCGTTGTACCAACTGCGCTAATTATACTCCCCTGCTCATTTCAGATCTAAAGAAACTTACGGGCTGAATACCTTGCCGGGATTCTTTCCATCGTAGTAAGTATATAAGGTGCAACACCTTCCACACTGTCATTTCATTCTATACATAGAAGGTACTACCCTTCTCGGGACAATGGATTCGTCTCAGGCTTCCACTGCCTGAAGATATTTGTCCTGCTGTCGCGTAATCCACTCAGCAATTTCATCACTGTCGACCCCCAGGTCTTTCAACACAGTAGAGGCCATATCAACACCCGCCGGCTGGCTAATCGGTTGAACTACAATCATTCCTAATTCTCGGAATTTATCCGACTCGTCCTGATCTTTAACCGAAACATAACGCTTGAGATTGGGATACCGCTGGTCAACTATAGGTGCAATCTCGCGGGCAATGTCATAACGGCCTTGTGTGACCACGACAGAGTTCGCCTGAGAGACATCAGCAGTATCAGCCAGGCGTAAATCAGATAGATCACCAAACGCAACTGGGTAACCATCAGCTCGTGCATCAACGAAACGACTATAATCGAATTCAAATGCTTTATAGCTAATGTTCTGGGCTTCAAGACTATCTGCCAGGGTGCGTCCAACTTCATTCATGCCAAAGATGATGATATGCCCACTGTCCATTTCTGTGTGCTGGTCAGGGTCATTAATATCTCCTTCACGCCAGGCGGAGTCTTCTTTTTTCCTTGCCAGACGATGACCGTAAACGGCCAGAAACGGGGTTGAGGCCATGCTGAGCGCAATAGCGGCGACTAAAATTGCCGAGTATTCAGTACTAAGCACATTACTCACAGAAGCAGTTGCCAGCACAACAAAAGCAAACTCACTGCCCTGTGCCAGTATAAAGGCCAGCTGAATAGACGAGCTCACCGGTAACCTGAATACGCGTGCGGAAAAATAAATTAATATTATCTTTATCATCAGCAGACCACTAGTTACGATCAGAACCCAGTACCATTGCTCAAACAATACTTGCGTATTGAGAGACATTCCCACCGTAATAAAGAAAAATCCCAGCAGTAGACCACGAAAGGGTTTTACTTCTGTCTGGATGACATGCCGGTACGGCGTTTCAGAAATGATCATTCCGGCCAGGAAAGCACCAAGGGTCAGCGATAATCCCATTTCGCCTGTGGCTGCTGCAGTTGATAATACAATCAGCAGGGCCAGCGCGGTAAACGATTCTTCGTTGCGGGTCTGCGAAACAAGCTTGAATAACGGACCAATAACAAATCTTCCGAGTAGCAGTGCAGCTGCAAAAGCGATAACAGACTTGATTCCAGCTACTGAGAGCTGAGTACCCAGTGAACCTTCATCGGCACCCATAGAGCTCGCCAGGATAAGCAGGAAAATAGCGCAGATATCCTGGAAGATAAGAACTGCAGTAGCGGACACACCAATAGGACAGCGTTGCACACCCAGCTCATTGATAGCCTGAACAGCGACTGCTGTCGATGATAGCGCCAATGCGGCACCAATAACGATGGCAACACTCAGCTCTATACCAGCCCACATCGCTAGTAGAGACAGGCAAGCCGTACACAGCAACACCTGAAGTGGTCCTAAGCCAAGAATGTCCCTGCGCGCATCCCAGATATTAGCCAGGGAAAAATGCAGGCCTATATCAAACAGAAGAAATACAACACCCAGTTCAGCCAGGAGATGCGTCGTTGAGCTTTCCTCGATCAGGCCAAATCCATGGGGGCCAATTGCTATGCCAGCAAATAAATAACCAACGATAGGACTTAATTTAACCGGCTTTGTTAATACAACGGCGAGCAGGCCAACGAGTAATAGAAGAATTGCAGGCAGTAGAATCTCTACAGCTTCCACTTAACACTCCCTAGTTTTTAAATTCATTACAAGAATAAAGATACGATCATGGCACATTTTAAAATGGATATCGTGCATGAACACATCTTTTATATAAATCTCCAGTCGCTAAAATAACTATCATATGCAAGAAAAGGCACCCGTGAGAAGATAACTCGATATAAATCTATATACTTCAGCAAGTCGACCTGAGAACAGAAGTAACAGACAGCACACACTACAAGATACCTGTAAAATATCGCTATAAATGACGAATAAAGTTAGTCTGAAACGCACTTTATCACTGCCGATGATGGTTCTGTACGGACTTGGAACAACTATCGGTGCAGGTATTTATGCCCTGATTGGAGAAATCGCCCGCGTTGCTGGTTACTTTTCCCCCATTTCTTTTCTTATCGCATCCCTGCTGGCCGGCTTCACCGCAATATCATTTGCGGAATTGTGCGGCCGATATCCCTACGCTGCCGGTGCTGCACTTTACGTAAAGCAGGGCTTCTCCTCCAGGCACTTATCCACAATCGTCGGTCTTCTTGTTGTCACCGCCGGCGTAATTTCATCCGCAGCATTACTGAATGGTTTTGTCGGCTACTTACACCAGTTCATTAGCATTGACCGCAATATAGCTATGGTCCTCGTAGCGCTTTTACTGGGAGGCATCGCCGCCTGGGGTATTGCCGAATCAGTGTTGATTGCCAGCCTGATAACTGTGATCGAAATTGCCGGTTTGCTGCTGGTGATCACTACTAGCAATGGAGTGCTTGATGAATTCACCAGTCGCTGGACTGAGTTGATCCCTTCAACGGATCTTTCTAGTTGGAGAGGGATCTATCTTGGCGCAATCCTCTCTTTCTACGCCTATATAGGTTTTGAGGATATGGTTGACGTTGCTGAAGAAGTAAAAGATGTAAAACATAACCTTCCCATTGCCATACTTCTCACACTCGGAATAACGACCGCGATCTATATGTTGCTGATGGTCAGTGCAATTTTATCACTGCCACCCGCTGAACTCGCCTCCAGTGCAACCCCTCTCGTTCTACTCTATCAGCACAATACGGGAGGAAATGCGGCAATCATAAGCATTATTGGCATTTTTGCCATTATCAACGGTGCCCTGATTCAAATGATCATGGCTTCCCGAGTTTTGTATGGCATGGGGTCACGCGGACAGTTGCCGGGCCTGCTCAGCGTGGTACACGAGAGGACCCAAACACCTCTCTTCGCAACCGCCCTGGTAACTGCGATTGTGCTGCTGCTTGCAGTCATCGGCCGCCTGGCATCACTTGCACAAGCGACCTCGCTAATAATGCTCAGCATATTTTCTTTAGTAAATCTTGCTCTATGGCGAATAAAGCGAAAAGATCCGCACCCGCAAGACGTGAGGATATTCCCGATATGGGTACCTGTACTAGGCTTCATTGTCAGCTTCGCTTTTGTTATGAATGAAGTTATCCATATACTCAAGGCATAAAAAAAGCACTGGATAAACCCTGTGCTTTTCTAATGACTCAAATGATTCCACCTTACATATTTATCAAATCTTATTCATCAAACGGATGCTTCAGAATAATGGTCTCATCTCTGTCAGGACCAGTTGATATGATGTCAACCGGTGCTTCTACCAGTTCTTCAATACGTTTGATGTAAGCTTTGGCATTCCGTGGCAGTTCGTCATAAGACCGCGTACCGGCAGTGGATTCTGACCAGCCGGCAATTTCCTCGTAAACCGGTTCACAGCGTTCCAGTCGATCTGCATCACCCGGGGTATCATGGATGATCTCGCCGTCCAGCTTGTATGCTGTAGCGATTTTAAGTGTTTTCAGGCCATCAAGCACATCCAGTTTAGTCACGCACAGTCCAGTGAAGCCATTGACCTGGCGAGAACGCTTCAATGCTACAGCATCGAGCCAGCCACAACGGCGTTTCCGACCAGTAGTCGCACCGAATTCTGCTCCTTTAACACCCATGTGGTTGCCATCACCGTTTTCATCAAATAATTCTGTCGGGAACGGGCCACCACCCACACGCGTGGTATAGGCCTTTACGATGCCTAGCGTGTAGTCCAGCGTTGATGGGCCAACACCTGTACCATTAGATGCGTTTCCAGCTACCGTGTTGGATGACGTTACATAAGGGTATGTGCCATGGTCAATATCCAGCAACATCCCCTGCGCACCTTCAAACATGATGGATTTTCCATCACGGCGATATTTGTCCAGTATAGCCGGGACATCCGCGATAACTGATTTTAGGTTTTCACCCAGGGCAAGGGTTTCATCGAGTGACTTCTGAAAATCGACAGTTTCATGCTTGAAGTAATGTTCAAGCATATAGTTATGATATTCCATAACTGCGCGCAGCTTTTCTGCAAATGCATCCGGGTTTGCCATATCGCCAATACGCAGCCCACGTCTTGCAACCTTGTCTTCATAGGCAGGGCCGATACCGCGACCGGTTGTGCCAATAGCCTTGTTGCCACGAGCGATTTCACGCGCCTGGTCAAGTGCCACATGGTGAGGAAGAATAATCGGCGCTGCGTCAGAGATCTTTACCCGCGAGCGTGCATCTATACCCTTGCTTTCAACTTCCAGCAGTTCCTTTTCCATTGCTTCCAGCGAAAGGACTACACCATTGCCGATAAGACAATCCACATTATCGCGCAGAATACCTGATGGAATGACATGCAAAACAGTTTTTTGACCATCAATAACGAGGGTATGTCCGGCATTATGGCCACCCTGAAAGCGGGCAACGGCATCGGCTCGATCTGTCAGTAGATCGACGATCTTACCCTTACCTTCATCACCCCATTGAGTTCCTATTAGAACGACACTCTTACCCATAATTAATACCCTGCCTGTTTGCTGCTATTCGCTAGATTAAAAATTAACTGCTAGATCATTTAACGACCCACTTCCCATCTATGCTGATCAGTTGAGAGGAGTTCTCACTAATGTTGTCCATTTCTTCATTGTCGTAACAATAGATCACTCGACGACCAGCCTGTCGTAATTTTTTGACTGTTTCAAAAAGTCCGGTATCCACCTCAAAAGCGACGTATATGGTCTTTTCTACGTCAGTATCGAGCAGCTTGATAAACTTTGAGATGGCGCGCAGATCCAGGCTAAAACCTGTTGCCGGGCGAGCTCGGCCAAAGGCAATGCCGATGTCATCGTATCGTCCTCCGCTGGCGATGGCCCTTCCTGAACCTGGCATATAAACTGAAAACACAAGCCCGTTATGATAGCTCTGTCCCTTAAGGGCGGCGAGATCGTAATAGAGACGTGTGTCCGGGAGTCTTTTCTTGAGAATTTTCGATATCGATGCCAGGTTATTGATAGATTCCCTGACATCTTCTGTTGCCTCTGAAAAACGCTCAGATACTGATGGCAGAGTATCAACTTCACCACTGGAACACGCCATCAGCACAAATAATTCTGTAGCATGAGTCGAAAGCCCCAATGATTCACAAACACGAGCTACATCATCTCTGGAACGGGAGCCTATTGCTAATGAGAGCCTGTCCTGGGCAAACGAATCAAGATTCTCGGCCCGGCATAGTCCCTGAAATATCCCCATATGGCCAAGATCAACATGCAGCATATCCAGTCCAATGGTATGCAGGGTATCGACCAGTAATTCGACGATCTCTATGTCTGCCTTGCTGCTTTTTACACCAAACAGTTCAGCACCCAGCTGCAGGGGGGTACGAGAACAGCCCAGACAATCCGGCCGTGTATGAAGAACTGGACCGAAATAACAAAGACGGCGTGCACCATCAGAACGCAAATAGTGCGCGTCAATGCGAGCTACCTGCGGTGTCATATCAGCACGTACACCCATCATTCGGCCACTGATCTGGTCAGTCAGTTTGAAGGTTTCAATTTCGAGACCATGGCCGACACCGGTCAGCAGGGAATCGAGAAACTCCATCAATGGCGGCATCACCAGCTCGTAACCCCAGCAATCAAGAAGATCCAGTGCCTTTCGTCGCAGGTTTTCAATCTGTGCCGCTTCTTCAGGCAGCGTCTCTTCAACGCCTACAGGTAACAGCCAGCGGTCACCGTTGTTCAGGGAAAAGCGCGATTGACTCATATAGAATACCCTATGATGCTGAACCAGAGCGCACAAATGTCAGCAATACTGCACCAATGGCCATAACGATTAATCCCATGGTCCTTAGTTGACTATTGCTGATCTGCTCCATCATCTCAAGCATCTTGCGATAGCGGTCTGGATTGAGGAATGGCAATATACCCTCGAAAATCAACATCAGCGCTACTGCTGCAAAAAGGTCGTTCCAGTCCATTTCTTAGTTCGCTACAGAGTTATCTGACTGGATCCTTCAAGTACTTGAAAAATTCACTGTCAGGCTCAATGACCATCATTGCATCCTTATCCTTGAAGGTATTTTTATACGCTTCAAGACTGCGATAGAAGGAGAAGAACTCGGTATCCTGACTATAGGCATTTGCATAAATACGCGTTGCCTCAGCATCACCTTCACCACGCTTGACCTGGGCATCACGCTCAGCTTCGGCAACGATGATCTGTGACTGTCGATCTGCATCAGCACGCAGGCGTTCCGCAGCTTCCGCCCCACGGGCCCGCAGATCCTTAGCTACTCTACCGCGCTCTGCTTCCATCCGGTCATAGACTGACTGGGATATTTCCGGCACCAGGTCAACGCGCTTCAGTCGTACGTCTATAACCTCGAGCCCATATTTCTCCGCTTCACGATTGGTATTTTCCTGCACGACCTTCATTATCACGTCACGATCACCGGAAATGACGTCGTTCACAGAGCGCTTACCAAACTCAGTCTTTAGTCCATCATTAACCAGCTGGCGCAGTCGCTTACTGGCAGTGCTGGTCTGGCCACCCACAGAGACAAAATATTTCGTGGTATCAATAATGCGCCACTTAACAAAAGAATCGACAACCAGGCCTTTCTTTTCAATAGTGAGGTACAGCTCGGGATCAGCGTCCATGGTTTGTACACGTGCATCAAAGTAGCGGACATTATTGATAAATGGCAATTTCAGACGCAGGCCGGGCGTGTCGTCAGAACGGATAATTTCACCAAATTTAAAAACAATGGCTCTTTCGCGTTCGTCAACCGTGTAAAAAATACCGGATGCGGCCAATGCCACGACAAATAGAATGATAGCTATAACTGGTAATTTTGAAGACATATGCTATCTCCTGTCCGTACGGCCGGCACGGTTATCACGCTGCCGGTATTCGTCAATTTTTTTCCTGGCATCAAGCAGTTGTTCGCTAGAAATATTGATATCCGATACCACTTCAGGGGTTTCGTAACGATTCAACATACGATCAAGCGGTAAATACATGATGTTATTACTATTTTTCTGATCGACCATGACTAGATTGCTGCCTTCGAGGACTTTTTCCATGCTTTCCAGGTACATACGTTCTCGTGACACCTCGGGCGCTACGTTATATTCCTTGAGTATGCTGCTAAAGCGGGATGCTTCACCTTCAGCCTGGGCTATAACGGTTGCCTTGTAGGCCTCAGACTCCTGAATAATACGTGCCGACTTACCCCTTGCTCTTGGAATAACATCATTAGAATAAGCTTCGGCTTCATTTTTATAGCGAACTTCATCTTCACGTGCCTTTACTGCATCATCAAACGCAGGTTTTACTTCCGATGGTGGCAAGGCGTGCTGCATATCTACAGATACGATCTCAATACCGGATTCGTAACGGTCAAGAATTCGCTGCAGAATTTCGCTGGTCTTGCTGGCGACGATAGATCGTCCACTGGTGATAACATCATCCATTGATGTCTTGCCAACGACCTCTCTCACCGCAGCTTCTGTAGATGAACGTACCAGGACATCCATCTGATCGCTGACATTGAACAGAAAGTTATTTGCATCGGAGATTCTGTACTGAACAGCAAAAGCAATATCGATGATGTTTTCATCTTCAGTCAGCATTAGAGATTCACGCTGCACAGTTTGTCTTGAATTATTGGCCGAAGAACGATAACCAACCTCGACTGTCTGTACTTTTTCGGTATTAACAATTATTTTTGTTTCTATTGGAGTCGGGAAACGCCAGTGCAGACCAGCAGTGGTCGCGCGATCAAAGCTGCCGAATCGTAAAATTACGGCTGTTTCACCCTGCTGTACAGTATAAAACCCTGTTGCCAGCCAGACACCGAGAAGTAAAACCAGTACCACGAGCACGCCCTTGGCACCGAATGAATTGTCACTGCTACCTCTATTTCCGGTGTCACTACCTTTACCACCACCGAATATACTACTAAATTTTTTCTGCAGACTTTTTACGACCTCATCGAGGTCTGGCGGACCTTCCTGGTTATTCTTACTTCCCCAGGGGTCTTTTCCATCTGAGCCACCAGGTTGATTCCATGGCATGGCTTGGGTTTCTCCTATCAATAATCAAAGACGTCGGATTCTATCTTGAATTTCAGCGCTGGCATATAGAATTGGACGAAAAATCGAAAAAAGTGGAAAGATCCAGGGGTATTACCTAAGGATTAAGCCGCTTCTTACCATCTGCATTCGTCTTTTCTTTAATATGCTTTAAGCTGCCTGATGATCTTCAGTCTGTTTATGCAGCCAGGCCATGTCTGCCTGACTACCCTCAACTTCCATTTCCCAGTCACCATTATCATGCATTGACTGATTTAAAACACTGAATCGCTGAAATATTTTTGCGCGTAGGCCACCCTCGGCGACCGGTACGGTTACTGTCTGTCGAAAACGAAAACGGCTGTAATGTTCATCAATTGCCTGCGTCAGGAACTGCATGCCATCTCCGCTATGGGCGGATACCCACACTTTGCTGATGATACCCTCTTCGTCCCGCTCCAGGCCGGCATCCCGATCTGTCAGGTCTACCTTGTTATAGACCGTGATAACCGGTATTTCACTTGCATCAATCTCCTGCAGAACCTGGTTTACCTGTTCAATATTTTCATTCCGGCGATCTGAGGACAGATCAACCACGTGCAATAGAAGTGACGCATCGCTGACCTCCTCAAGTGTGGAATGAAAAGCCTCCACCAGGGAATGTGGCAGATGACTGATGAAACCTACCGTATCGGCCAGGATCACGTGACCGGCATTAGGCAGCTCCAGCCTGCGCATGGTCGGATCCAGGGTGGCGAACAGCTGATCTGCCTGGTAAACACCTGCATCCGTCAGACGGTTAAATATCGATGATTTTCCGGCGTTGGTATAGCCTACCAGCGACACCGTCGAAACAGGTATTTTTTCTCTTGCTTTACGGCGCTGTGAGCGTCGCTTGCGAACTTTCTCAAGACGTGTACGTAATGTTTTTATACGCTGACCGAGTAAACGTCGATCGGTTTCCAGCTGAGTTTCACCTGGTCCTCTGAGTCCAATACCGCCTTTTTGCCGCTCAAGATGGGTCCAGCCCCTGATTAACCGGGTAGATAGATGACGAAGCTGGGCAAGCTCAACCTGCAGCTTTCCTTCATGACTTTTTGCTCGCGTGGCAAAGATATCCAGTATCAGCCCTGTACGATCAATCACGCGACAGCCTAGCGCTCGCTCGAGGTTTCTTTCCTGTACTGGTGAAATGATATGGTTGATCAGCACCAGGTTTGCGCAGGTATCCTGCAGAGCCTGGTGTATTTCCTCTGCCTTGCCCTTACCAATAAAGAGTGCAGGATCAGGACTGCGGCGACTACCGGTTATCTGCGCTACCGGTAATGCACCGGCAGAACGGGCAAGCAGATCCAGTTCATTCAGCGATTCTTCATCGCGCTGATTATTGAAATGGATATGAACCAGCAGCGCTGCCTCAGCACCATCCTTTAATGACAGTTCAGCTATCGACCGCTGCTTCGAATCTTCTGTTAAATCACTGATTACCGGCACTGTCCTTGTCATTCTCGGGCTCATGACCATTGTCATCGAGAGAGAGTTTTACGTTGCGTGATGGCACAACGGTTGAGATTGCATGCTTGTATATCATCTGGCTGACGGTATTTTTCAGTAAGACAACAAACTGGTCGAATGACTCGATCTGTCCCTGTAATTTGATGCCGTTTACCAGGAAAATGGATACTGGAACTCTTTCCTTGCGGAGTGTATTTAGATATGGGTCTTGTAATGTAAGCCCTTTTGGATTTGACATTGTTATTACTCCTTTAATAATTATTTATTGTTTTCAGTATGGCTTTAGGATCAGCTCAAAATTGTATCATTTACGATTACTGATAAAGAGCTCATCAAAACAATCAACCTGCATGCGAAATACTTACGACAAAATATTTCCTGCCAAGTTCCGGTAAGTTAACAAAACTCCCTTCACTTCATGGCAAAAACCATAAATTAATCATGGTTATAGCCCATAAGCACCCTCCATACACAATACTCAGCAGGTTGACCCATGAACACTAGTCGTTTTTCGTATAAATTCCAAGACTTTTTGCGGAAAATCTTCATTCATGCTGTCAAACCACTGAATCTGAGGATCATTCCTCAACCATGTCAACTGCCGCTTAGCCAGTTGCCGGGTGCTGAATAAACAGCGTTGGCGCATTTCTTCATAATCCATCTTTCCATCAAGATAATCCAGCACCTGTCGATAACCCACTGCCCGCATAGCGGGTAAACTCGCATCAAGTGCCCTGGTCTTCAAAGTCTCAACTTCTTCAATGAAGCCCTGCTCAAACATGATAGTCAGCCGCTGCTCGATATGTTTATGGAGCAGGCTTCGATCAGACGGCCAAATTCCAATCTTGAGGATATTCCAGGGAATTTCCTGATGATCCTGTTGTGCATGTTCTGTAGGGCATATGCCACTGATTTCATAGATCTCAAGTGCGCGCTGAATTCTTTGCCTGTCATGCGGATTTATGCGCCTGGCAGAAACCGGATCAATTTCAGTCAGTCGTTGATGTAAATATTGCCAGCCGTGTTTGTTCGCATCTGCTAGCAGCTTTTTACGCACAGTTTCATCTGCAGGCGGCAGATCAGGTAAACCGAACTGCAACGCATGGAAATAAAACATCGTGCCACCAACCAGCAAAGGAATCTTGTTCCTGGTACGGATCTGATCCATTTCTAACAGGGCATCATGAGAGAATTCATCTGCAGAATAAGGCTCTGAGGCGTCGCGGATATCAATCAGGGCATGCGGATAATCCTTCATTTCCTCTGCGGATAACTTGGCTGTACCAATATCCATCCCGCGGTAAACCTGCCCGGAGTCAACACTGATCAAGCCAATGGGTAAATGATCAGTTAAATGCATCGCTAGTGCAGTTTTACCTGATGCAGTAGGACCCATGAGAAAAATGGCGGTGGGTTTTTTATCGATCTTGGTCATAATTAGTACTTTGTATTACGTATTACGATTTACGTAAAACATAATACATAACACGTAAAACTGTCGTTTCTTATTGTCCCCGAAGAAACCATTTATCAAGCTCCGAAATACTGAGCTGTTTCCACGTGGGCCGACCATGATTACACTGGTTGCTTCGATCAGTCTGTTCCATTTCCCGTAACAGCGCATTCATTTCATCCCTGGTCAGCTGGCGGTTAGCTCTGACAGAACCATGGCAGGCCATGGTGGAGAGTATTTCATCAATGCTGTCTTCCATCCTGCTGGAACGGCCATGTTCCGCCAGGTCTGACAGAATGTCTCTTACCAGGCTTGGTATATCCGCCCGCGCGAGCATTTCTGGAACGGCACGAATTACAATACTTGATTCAGTAATTACTTCAACTTCTAATCCTATCTTATTGAAATAATTTATATTTGATTCGGCGAATGATATTTCTTCCTGGCTTAATGCCAGGTGCACAGGCACCAACAAGGGCTGCGATGCCAACTGTTCCTTGTCGAGCTGTAATTTAAGTTTTTCATAACTTATCCGTTCATGTGCGGCATGCATATCAACAATAACCAGGCCCTGTTCATTCTCGGCGAGTATATATATCCCGTGCAGTTGCGCGACAGCAAATCCCAGGGGGAAATCATCACCCTGCTGGTCACTATTCATGCCGGCATCAGGTGCCTCATTTTGACTAGACTCAGTATCTGTGGAGGCATATAGTTTTTCAATGCCCGACAGCTGCTCCTTGACGGAATAGTGGCTGCCAGACGCAGCAAACCTGCGCTGGGCGAACTGAAATGTTCCGCTATTTTCCGCTGCAGGATTACCAGAATAATTCGCAGCCGTACTTCCTGAATGTACAGACAGGCCTGTGACCGCATCGTTCAACTCTTCAACTTGACTGGCTCCAGGCGTGGTATTTGTCAGCATCTTTTTCAATGATTGTGAAATAAAACCGTGAATTTGTCTGTCTTCTCGGAACCTCACCTCATGCTTACCGGGATGCACATTGACGTCTACCTGGTTTGGCGGTAAATCCAGAAAAAGGACAAAAGCGGGTTGGCGCTGGTGATGCAGAACATCTCGATAGGCCTGAGTCACTGCATGCATCAATAACTTGTCTCGCACGTAACGCTGATTTACATAGAAAAACTGTTGATCACGCTGGCTTCGTGAATAGGTTGGCAAGGAAAACCAGCCACGTATTCTCAAATCACCTGCCTGCTGGTCAATATAGAGAGAATTCTCACTAAACTCCTTGCCGAGCACATCGCCGATACGCCTGCTGCGGGCTGACTCATCCTCTGCAGCATCCATGGAATGTACTGCCCGTCCATTGTGAAAAAGCCGAAATGCAACATCAGGCCGAGCGAGGGCCTGTTCAAGGAAACGTCGTTCCAGATGCTTGTATTCTGTTTTCTCTGTTCTTAGAAATTTGCGGCGCGCCGGAGTGTTAAAAAAAAGATCACAAATCTCAATGCTGGTACCACGAGGATGGGCAGCGGGCTCTGCTGGCTGAAGCTCTCCATCGCCTTCACAGATCAGTTTCCAGGCATGCTCAGCGCCTGTTGCGCAACTGGTAATGCTCATGCGGGATACAGAACCCATGCTGGGAAGCGCTTCGCCACGAAATCCCATCGTCATGACGTTCACCAGGTCTCGCTGATTATGAATTTTGCTGGTTGCATGCCTCCCCATAGCAAGAGAAAGGCAATCCTGACGAATACCATGCCCGTCATCACGAACAGAGATACGTCGCAAGCCACCATGTTCAAGTTCAACAACGATATTTCGGGCGCCTGCATCAAGACTGTTCTCGATTAGTTCCTTTAATACGGATGCCGGTCTTTCAACAATTTCACCAGCGGCTATCTGATTTACGAGCTGTGCCGGAAGGTGACGAATTTCAGGTGGCTCCTGAGTGAATTCGATGCGCCCCATCAGTTGGTACTTTTTCCGGATGCAGGGTCCATAAACGCCGTTCTTTCAATGCTGATGAACTTTTTTATACCTTTGTAGATGGCATTAGCGACTTGTTTTTGATATTTGCTGCTTTTCAGTTTACGTTCTTCATACGGATTAGATATAAAACCGGTTTCTACCAGCACCGAAGGTATGTCAGGAGACTTGAGCACAACAAAGCCCGCCTGCTGCACTGTCTTGCTATGCAATTTTGCAATTTTCTTCATTTCCTTAAGCACCTGGTCTCCAAATCCAAGGCTAAATTCCAGGGTTTTGTCCATTTGCATATCCAGCAGCACACCTGCCACAACATCTTCACGGTCACTTATTGAAGCACCTCCTACCAGGTCAGCGGAATTCTCCTTGTTAGCCAGCCAACGTGCTGTCTCACTACTGGCGCCACTTTTTGATAGCGCATATACCGATGCACCACGTGCGGAAGAACGACGGAAGGCATCAGCATGGATCGAGACAAACAGATCTGCATTTGCCTGCCTTGCCAGCTTGGTGCGTTTTCTTAAAGGTATATAATAATCACCGGTGCGGGTCATATATGATCGCAGGATCGGATCCTTATCAATCAGCTTTTTCAGTTCCTTCGCAATCGATAAAACGACTTTCTTCTCTCGCGCCTTTTTCTTGCCGGATGCACCAAAATCTTCACCACCATGGCCTGCGTCAATTGCCACCGTAACAATCCCTGTTTTCCTGGGAGCTGAACGAGTGATTTTAGGTGCGGCTGACTTATTCTTATCGAACAGATCCACAACAAGCCGATAGCCATACACTTTGTTCGGCTTCAAGGTAAAGCTTTTCACCCGAACCGGCTTTTTCAGATCGATGACTACGCGAGTAACATCTTTTGAATACTGTCCATAACGAAAACGTTTAATAAATGGGTTGTTTTTAATCTCGTGCGGTATGTCACTGCCGAGCTTGGCGTTTTTAAGATCAATCGCAATTCGGTCCGGGTTGGAGAATGTCGATATCCTGTGCTGGATACTGTTGCTCAAATCGAGAACTACACGTGTATTATCAGGCGCGTTCCATAGCCGCAGGTTTTTTACGCTGACATTGGAGGAAGAAGTTGCCAGGTGGGGTAACAACAAGCTGGCCAGAAGAATAAAAAGAATAAAACGCTTCATTAATTATGGTTACAATCTTTTCTGTGATTTTACTATGTGATGCCGGTGTGCGTTTCCGGTTATAGTACTTTATTAACATTAAATCTCAACAACCACTGGGATGCACCCTGTAGCCGCCTGTCTAGTGTATGACATTATCTACCCTGGCCAGAGAATATGATATCAGGATAGCCACTCAATAATTATCAGAAATACGCCTAATATCTGCTTTGAATATTGCTCTGAGTTAAGCAGTCAACATTGCCTGCTCATTTCTAGTATCTGGTAATGAGATGGTGATATTGACAATAATCAAGGTATGCCATTTTCCTGCAGTCTATAATACATTTATCTGCTTGACGGGGTTAGGTTAATGTTCAGATTATTACTCTCATATATAGTTTTTCTATTCATTGCATTGCCATCCCATGCACAATCCGGTAACGATGGTGAACAGCTATATCTGCAGAATTGCGTAGCCTGCCATGGCTACAATGGTGATGGAGGTATGGGCGTTCCCCTTTCATTGCCTGATTTTCTTGCAACTGCATCAAATGATTACCTGGTAAAAACGATTAGAAATGGTCGGCCAGGCAGAGTTATGCCGGCTTTCAGGAATCTTGGCGATGACGAAATTGATGCACTCATTGGTTACATTCGCAGCTGGTCTGACAGTATCCCGCCAATGTATTCAAGCAAGCCTGTTAAAGGTGATGTGGTAAATGGCAAGCAAATGTACCTGGAACATTGCGCGGAATGCCATGGCGAATCTGGTAAGGGAGGACATGGTACCGGCGTAACCATGTCACGCCCTCGCAGCCTCCCCATTCTCGCCCCGGCACTTAATAATACCGGCTTCCTGATTTCAGCTACCGATGAGATGATCAAACACACCCTCATCAAGGGTAGAAAAGGCACACCCATGGTTTCATATCTGAAAGAAGGCCTGAGTGAACAGGATATCAATGATGTTGTAGCCTATGTGCGTTCATTTGAAGCCTTGAATACAGCCAGCGAAGAAATCACAGAAGAAGAACCCGCTGTTATCATCAAAGAGTCTCCATACACTGTAGAAGAGACAGTCAACAATCTAACCAATGCGGTCAGCAGCATGAACTTTCGCCTGATCCGGGTGCAGAATCTGGACTCAGGCCTGGCAGAAGAAAAAGAGGAAGATAAAAAACAGGTCATCATATATTCCTGTAATTTCAATATCCTCAACGAGGCATTGAAACTCGATCCCAGGGTCGGATTATTCCTGCCCTGCAGGGTTACTGTATCCAAGCAGGGCGATAAAGTACTGGTGATGTATGCCAATCCCAAGCGCATGAATGAAATCTATAATAATAGCGAGCTTGACAGCATGTGTACTGACATGAAAACCGTCTATGAAGATATGGTTGATGAGGCACTGTTATGAGAGGCTTGCGTCACACATTGTTCTGTTTAGTCCTGCTATTTCTCACCCTGCCTCTTTCTGCCATTGCTGACGACCTGATCATGCGCCGTATCGGCATGACATTCCCGGAAACAATGAGCGCCCTGCAGTCATCCATAGTTGAAGAAGGCTTCAAGGTGTCCCGCGTACAACGCGTAGATATCGGGCTGACGTCCTCCGGCTATAACACAGCGGAATACAGGATAGTCTTTTTCATGCATGAGGACGTGGTGCATGACATCGTCAAACAGCATCCAGAGCTTATCCCGTTTCTGCCGTTAAAAATTACCATTTTCGCTGAGCGCAGCGATACCATCCTGGTTACCCTCAATCCGATAAAACTGGACGAGTTTTTTCCAGACTTGAAGATGGCTAAAACATTTGCCCAATGGAACGTGGAGGTCAACAGAATTCTTGACAGAGTTCAGTCTGAATAAATTCCAGCATCTTCTTCCCGGATTCACTGCAGGCTGTAATTATTGCTGATCTACCGTGGCCATCGAGTACTATCTGTATCACAACGTCCGCAGTCGGTAGATAACCCTCACCCCGCTGCGGCCATTCAATAAAACAACTGGCTTCTCCGTCGAAATAATCTCTAATCCCTATTAGATCCAGTTCTTCAGGATCCGTCAGCCGGTATAAATCAAAATGGATGATTTCCTTGCCAGAAAGGGAATACTCTTCAAGCAATGTATATGTTGGACTCTTTACAGCACCCTGATGACCCAGTTCCCTTAGAACACCGCGAACCAGGCACGTCTTGCCGGCTCCCAGGTCTCCCATTAAAAAAACCAGTATCCCGGCCGGTAAAACCCTGGCCAGTGCAGCACCCAGTCTCTCTGTGGCGGTAACATCATCCAGTTTCAAGGTAAGCCCTGCTGAGTCAGATGTTTCATTCATCATTGTTCATCTTGCATCCGGTAGCCATTACGCAGTCGTCGAAGTGGTATCATCAGGTCTGATGCCAACATGCCGATAATGCCGTTTTCAGCAGCATAAATATCGGCTGCACAGGCATGTAGTACCACGGCAGCTACAGCTGCCTGTTGAGGATCCATCTTCTGCGCTACAAGTCCTGATAGAAACCCGCTGAGAACATCTCCCGTGCCTGCTACGGCAAGAGCCGCATTACCATAATGACAGACCATAGTGTCTGCCCTGTTATCAGAAATGAGGCTGCCCGGTCCCTTGAGGATGCAAGTCCCGCCATAAATACTGGCAATCTCATTAATCGCCGCTGCTCTGTCTGACTGAACGTCGTCGACACTGCAGCGCAGCAGCCTTGCTGCTTCTCCAGCATGAGGTGTGAGTATCCATTGCGGCCTTTTATCGGGTGATTGTGCGAGCAAGTTCAAGCCATCAGCATCTACAATGTCCGGTGCCCTGTGTTCAAGGCAAAGCTCAAATACCTGGTGCGACCACTTTGTCTGCCCAAGTCCCGGACCCAGTGCCACAACATCACTCTGATTGAGTAAACTTTTAAGCTGATCTATTTTCGCTATGCCGCTAACCAGTAATTCAGGGCGACGACTCGTAATGGCAGACACATTTTCAGGTATTGTTGCCACGCGTACCAGCCCTGCCCCGGCAACATAAGCTGCCCAGCCCGCGAGGCAGGTGGCGCCTGCCATGGCCTGCTCACCAACTACTATAAGCACCCTGCCATTGCTGCCCTTATGGGAATCTTCAGGACGACGCGGCAGCCAGCCCTGACATTCAGCTAAATCTGCCTGGCGCAAATGGTCACTGCCGGTAAAAGATGTATGTTTACCTGACTTCATGACCGGTATCATACGATACTATGAATAAAGAGACACATCCTGCCGATGATTTATCCACAGTAGATCTTGCCGAACTGGTTGATCATATACGCCATAGAGCCGAACAACTGGGTTTCCAGCAGTTGGGCATTACAGACACTGATCTGCAGACCGCTGAACACCATCTGCATAGCTGGCTGGCAGAAAACCATCACGGTGAAATGGAATACATGGATCGTCATGGTTTGAAACGCAGTCGACCCGGCGATCTTATTCCCGGCACCACGCGCGTCATTTCTGTTCGAATGGATTACCTGCCACATGAAGCACGCAGTGCGGTGGACTTACTAAAAAAAGACAAAAAAGCCTATGTTTCACGATACGCACTGGGACGTGATTACCATAAGCTGCTTCGCTCGCGCCTGCAGAAGCTGGCGCAATATATCCAGTCAAGAATAGACGGTTATCATTACCGGGTTTTTACCGACTCTGCCCCGGTACTGGAAAAGGCCCTGGCCGAGAAAGCCGGACTCGGCTGGATTGGCAAGCATAGCAACCTGATTAACCGTCAGGCGGGCTCATGGTTCTTTCTCGGTGAAATCTATACCGATCTACCCCTGCCGATTGATGCCGTGGCAGAGGAACACTGCGGGGACTGCCAGGCATGTATCGAAATCTGTCCTACACGGGCCATCATTGCCCCCTACCAGGTCGATGCACGTTTATGCATCTCCTATCTCACTATTGAATACCAGGGCATCATCGACGAAGAACTCCGCCCGCTACTCGGCAACCGTATCTACGGATGTGATGACTGCCAGCTCTGCTGTCCATGGAATCGTTTTGCAAGAGTTTCTGAAGAGTCCGATTACCAGCCTCGACACGGACTCGATGACATCAGCTTGTTGGCACTGTTCAATTGGACTGAATCTGATTTTATGAAAAAAATGGAAGGTTCAGCTATCCGCCGTATCGGTTATATAAGCTGGCAGAGAAACCTGGCTATTGCTCTGGGCAATGCAGAATATGACCCGATGATACTGACTACCCTGGAGACTAAACTGAAGTCGGCTTGCGAACTGGTTTCAGAACATATCAGCTGGGCGATTGAGCAACAAATAACACGTAAGAACGTTAAGTCGAATCTGGCTGGAAAGTAATCATTTGAGTCAACTGTTTCATCACACTGGTGCCTGAACGCAGTGTCACCGGGTAAAGGATGTTATTAGTAGACCAGATCTTTCCGTAAGGTCATCGGTTTGTAGCCAAAAACGGCACTCAGATGATGCAATAGAACGTGCTGGCCTTCTTTTTGCCACAACAAAGTGATTTCATCATCAATCCGGCGATAGTCTTCGAGCATATTTGATAGCTCAACAGTATCTATAACAGTGGCATCTTGAGGGGCCGTCTGTTCAATCTTTAATTCATCGATCAAGGCCAGCCAGTAGGCACTAACACCCATAATATAAGACGGCCAGGTTCTCTGGATCACAGGTGACCATGCACTATCACTGTAGGCCTCTATTGCAGAATTCTGCCGTTTATATAAGTCAGAAGAGACAGTTTTCTGAACCATACCGCTCTCTTTCAATCTGGTAAGTAAAATACTGTCATCCAGCATTTTAATTACATCAGTCGCTGTTTCCCTGTCGCTATAAAACAGGAAACTGAACTGGTGGCCAGGTGGCTGCCGCGATGCTCTACGATGAAAGCGCCACCACAGCAATTTGTCAGAATTTTTCATTAGAACTGGCCTGACCAGCGCATGGGCCAGCAGAAGATCAACAGCAAAATCAGGCTGCTCAGTTTCCTCTGGCCATGCAACTCTGTATCGATAAGCCCACCAGGACAGTTGCTGTTCATTTTGCACAGCCTGATTGTCAACAGGCACAGAATAGTAGGCCGTCGGCACATGCCTGCCTGTACTGCAAGCGGTTAGAATCAGCAGAATTACAGCTAGTGTGGAACTTGCCAGGACTCTAATCACAACTACGGGAGTTTATTTCAGTTTTAAGAAGGTGCGTCTGAAATATTTAAGTTCATCGATTGACTCGCGAATGTCATCCATGGCCTTGTGGGTATTATTCTTGTTGAAGCCGTTATAGACCTCAGGATGCCAGCGCTTGGCTAATTCTTTCACTGAGCTGACATCAAGATTTCTATAGTGCAGCCAGGATTCTAGCTGCGGCATATAGCGATAAAGAAAACGACGATCCTGGCAGATACTGTTGCCGCATAATGGTGATTTGTTTCGCGGACAATATTCCCGAATAAATTCCAGTGTTTCATTCTCCGCCTGCAGTTCAGAAATTTTGGATGACCTGACACGCTCGGTAAGTCCCGTATTACCATGTGTACGGGTATTCCATTCATCCATTCCGTTAAGGTATTCGTCAGACTGGTGTATCGCCATCACTGGACCTTCACCCAGGACATTCAGATCAGAATCTGTGATGATAGTGGCGATTTCTATGATTCTGTCGGTGTCCGGGTCCAGACCTGTCATTTCCAGATCAATCCAGACCAATGCATTGGGATCCTGTGGCATAAAATAAATATCCTGTTATTTAGTGGGGAAAGTATCAATCAGGACGGAAGGATAATGTATTATTCGGCCTACTGGAATAACCCAGTATAAAATATCCTCTGGAACACACTCGACAGACTAACACTATGAACACCTTGAGCATCCTTTTTCTTCTCGCACTGGCGGCAATGCTGATCACTGAATTCTGGCTGGGCAGGCGCCAGATGCAAAGCGTACGACAACACCGCGATGCTGTACCTGATGCTTTCAAGGATCAGATTGACCTGGCGACACACAGGAAAGCCGCTGATTACACCATCGCTCGTACACGCCTGGGGCTAATTTCCGGTCTCTATTCTGCTGCAATTCTACTGATGTTTACTCTCGGCGGTGGCCTGCAGGCAATCGATGACTATAGCCGTCAGTGGCTGGATAATCCGCTGCTAACAGGTGTGGCCTTTATTCTGGTGACTATTATTATCGGGGCATTGCTGGATATGCCTTTCACTCTGTATAAAACCTTTGGCCTGGAGGCCCGATTTGGCTTTAACAAAACCACTCCCGGGCTTTTTATTTCCGATTTAATCAAGCATACACTGCTTTTTATTCTGATCGGCGTGCCGCTGCTGTTTACCGCCCTGTGGCTAATGCAGGTAAGTGGTAAATTCTGGTGGCTTTACCTGTGGCTGGTTTGGATGGCATTCAATCTGCTTGCGATGATTATCTACCCGGTATGGATAGCACCTTTGTTTAATAAATTTGAAACACTCAAAGATGAGGCCGTCTCCAGCAGTGTGACACAATTGATGAAACGAACAGGATTCAAAGTTCAGGGTCTGTTTGTCGTTGATGGCTCTCGCCGATCAGCACACAGCAATGCCTATTTTACCGGGTTAGGAAAATCCAAACGTGTGGTCTTTTTTGACACCTTGCTTGAAACTCTCAGTGCTGATGAAATCGTCGCTGTACTGGCGCATGAACTGGGCCATTTCAAACGCCGACATATCATCAAACGTATCGGCGTATTTTTTCTCATAAGCCTGGTTGCACTGGCATTACTCGGTGAGCTGATGCAGCAACAATGGTTTTACCAGGGCCTGGGCATGACGACACCGTCGAATCATGCAGCACTAATGCTGTTTATGATGGTCGGGCCGGTGTTCATGTTTTTCGTTCATCCAATCAGCTCGTGGTTCTCGCGTAAGCATGAGTTTGAGGCCGATGACTATGCAAGAGAAAATGCCGATGCTAAAGACCTGGTCACCGCGCTTTTAAAATTGTATCGAGACAACGCCAATACTCTGACACCGGACCCAATTCATTCGGCATTTTATGATTCTCATCCCCCCGCTTCGATACGCATACAACACCTGCAATCTGCGGGCTAACCGGAACATCAACTTTCAATCAAAGAGAAATCCATGAAAACAAGGTTACTAACTATACTGATATTTTCGCTTCCACTGAATGCTATGGCCACTGCCCTGCTCCCGGGTGATATGGAAAGTGGCAAAAAACTCCATGACAGCAGCAGCTGCCTCAGTTGCCATAGCCAGATGACTGGTGGCAAACCTGACATGCTATATACACGCTCGGAACGCAGAGTTAGCAGCCTGGGAGGACTCATCAAACAGGTTGATGGCTGTAACAAAATGCAAAAAGTGGGGCTAGATGAGAATGGCGTAAATGATGTAGTGAAGTATCTGAATGAATCTTTTTACAAATTTACTGACTAGATCAATCTATTTTTAAGCAAGCTAGCAAAGATCAATCGAGGCTGTATGTAGTTACAGCCACTTCATGGCATCTTCCATCGAAGTGAATACTCTGACTTTTATACCTCTGTTTTCAGCCACCATGCTACCGAAGGATATATCTTCGTAATGATCCGGGTTGGCGACTATAGCAACGGAAAGCTGGTAAGGAACTAGCGGCCTCAAGCGTTGCACCATCTGATACTGGCTAACGATATCCAGCACCTCGGTCATCCCGGTCTCATCCATCAGCAGCCTGCTACACTTATTTTCAACACAGTTTTTGATGATGGCTTCACCGTATGCCACGGCTTCGTTGATGTCATCATCATATCCGCTCGTTCGGACAATCAATAGATCACCTTCTACCTCAAAATCATACTCAAGTGACATTAAAACTCTTCCCTGTACTATTTTTTGTTATGTAAAACTGTGCGACGTTCATCAATTGCGCGTGCAACCGTATTTCGGTCAATATATTCTAGTTCTCCGCCAACCGGCACTCCACGTGCAATGCGAGTCAGGTTAATATTACTTACTGATTCCCTGGTTGATAACAAATCCGTCAAATACTCAGCTGTGGTCTCTCCTTCAGCGGTAAGATTTGTTGCCAGGATAATTTCTTCTATTTCAAATTCATCCAGCACCTCGAGCAGACGGTCTATGCCAAGATTATCTGGGCCTATGCCATCCAGTGGTGAAATGGTTCCCATCAAGACAAAATAGCAGCCTTTGTAGCTACCCGTTTGTTCAATCGCCTCGAGATCAGCAGGGGTCTCTACTATGCACAACTGGCCATGTTTGCGCGATGGAGAAGCACACAGTGAACAAAGTTCAGTTTCGCTAAGATTATTACAGCGTCGGCAATGTTGGATGGAATCCAGCGCATGCGTTAGTGCAGAAGCGATAGACCTGGCCCCTACCCGATCACGCTCAATTAAATAATATGCCATGCGCTGAGCGGATTTTGGACCAACACCGGGCAAACAGGCTAGTGCTGCTCTTAGATTTTCAATGGCGTGGGCAGTTGACATATAAATATTTGCAGGAATGTCAAAATGGCAGATTCATACCGGCAGGCAGTCCCATTCCAGCTGTTAAACCGGACATTTTTTCCTGTGTAGTAGATTCTACTTTGCGCACTGCGTCATTCACTGCAGCGGCAACCAGGTCTTCAACCACTGCTTTATCTTCGCCCAGTAAGTCATCATCTATGCTGACCTTGCGTACATCATGACGACAGGTCATTGTAATCGTTACCAGTCCACCACCGGAACTGCCTTCAACCTCAGTTTTGGCGAGTTCTTCCTGGGCTGACTGCATTTTTTCCTGCATGGCCTGCGCCTGCTTCATGATGTTTCCTAGTCCAGCTTTCATTTTTTACTCCTGTTAAATATTTTGTTCAGTGAATACCCGTCGTGCTCCTGGCACGCTCATTAATTTACAGGCCTGATAGACCCCGGGGCAACGCTGGCTCCAAAGGCATCGACCATTTTAGCCACTGACGGGTCGGACATTATAGATTCCTCAGCGGCCTGCTGTTTCTCTCTGGCCTGTCGTTGTTTTTGCTGTGCCGGTGTTTCAGCTAGCGGGCGATCTATTCTGATCGAAATCTTTATATTCTCACCAAGATTTTCCTGCAAGACACTAATCAGCTCTTTTTCCCGCGTGGCTGAATGGATTGCCTCCTGTTCGACATCAACAAGTAGTTCAAGATGCGCCTCGTCCCAGAGCGACGGTGCCATGTGTAATGCCAGCTGCTTGGTCAGACCGGTTACCGGTAGCGACTCTACCAGTACTGACCAGTTCATTTTTCCTGAAGAATCAGATACTGATAATTTTCCAGGATTAACTGATGCTGGTGAGGGCTCGCTTATAGCAGGGTTGTTGCCGGTGAAACCGGGTTGCACCAGCTCTGCCTGTGAATCACTTTCTGGATATGTTGAATCAGATACAGTCGGAGGATATCCAGTATTCCTTTTAGTGGAAGTATAGCTTTTATCTTTCGTCTCACTAGCAGCCGTATTCTGATCAGTGACTGGCTGGTCGATTCTCTGTTGTGCTCTGCTTATGCCTGGAACAGATGGTTTTTCTTCAGCTTGTGAACCCGATCTATCTACAGGCTGGGCCGACGTATCAGGTCGAAATGCAAGCAGGCGTAACATGAGCATTTCAAAACCAGTCCTGGAGTCAGGTGCCAGAGGCAAATCACGTTTTCCCGTCAGGCAAATCTGATAATTCAACTGTAATTGCTCTGCACTGAATTTATTGCTGGTCTGCTCCAGCCATTGTCTGTCGAAACTGCGTTGTTCAATAATCACGGGTGCCATCTGGGCAAGTGAAAGTTGATAAAAAGAACCAATCATCTCATCCAGCACCATGATGAAATCCGGGCTACGGTCAGCTGCGTCATCTATGGCCTGAAACATTCCTTCAGTATCATTGTTAGCCAGGCTCTCAATCAATGCATGTATGTATTGCTGTTCAATACTGCCAAGCATTTTCCTGACATCGTCTTTAACGACTTTTCCTGCGCCAAAGGCAATGGCCTGATCAAGCAAGCTGAGCCCATCTCGCATACTACCATCGGCACTTCGCGCAAGGAGATCCAGTGCTTCATTTTCACTTTCAATTTTTTCTGCTTCAAGAATACGCACAAGTTGAGATTTAATCTGATCGGGATCAAGCCGTTTCAGATTGAATTGCAGGCAGCGTGAGAGCACTGTGACAGGCAATTTTTGTGGATCTGTGGTGGCCAACAGGAATTTCACATGATCAGGCGGTTCTTCTAGTGTTTTTAACAAGGCATTGAAGCTACTTCGAGAAAGCATATGTACTTCATCGATCAGATAAACTTTGTAACGGCCACTTGTAGGAAGATACTGCACGTTATCCAGTAATTCACGAGTGTCATCGACCTTGGTTCTGGATGCCGCATCTACCTCAATAAGATCAATGAAGCGGCCTTCATCAACCGCCATGCAGCTCGCGCACTTACCGCAGGGAGTGGAACTGATTCCTTCTTCACAGTTCAGTGCCTTGGCGAGTATTCTTGCAATGGTAGTTTTGCCTACACCGCGCGTACCGGTAAATAACAGGGCATGATGAAGGCGGTCGCTGTCGAGGGCGTGTGATAACGACTGTAGAATGTGCTCCTGACCAACAACGTCAGTAAAACTGCCTGGACGCCATTTTCGCGCCAGAACCTTATATGACATGACGAAACCCGGGAGCAATCCTCAATAAAGAATTCATTTTAGGGTGCTGACTGACATAAGCACAGATCTTGGTCCGAAATTAAAAATGGCCGGAATGCTCTCTAAACAATGGTTAACATAGAAAGATTCAATTGGTGGCGGATCAGGACAGCCTTGCCTTAACACCCGAATCTGCTGCTGCGGCTGCTTCCTTCCAGACCTGACCGGGTTCACAGCATATCGTCGTTAAAGGGGCCAACCATCACCGCCATTGAACACATTGAGTGTCGCTGCCGGCCAGTAATGAACTTATCATAAAAAAAACCAGCAGCAACAAAAAATGCTGAACAGATTCTAACGAGAGTTTATGATATGTACCAGTACAAGTTCAGCAAAATTGGTAAAAAATGAAAACAATGGCCACAACAGAAGCCCCCGCAGCGCCAGTAAATATTTTCATCATTGGCTATGGTGACATAGGCAGACGCGTTGCAGCGATATACCTTGAGGATAAATATACGGTCTCTGGCCTTGCACGCTCAACATCATCAGCACAACAGATGAGGGATGATGCGGTGAAGGGCATTACCGCAGACCTGGATGACAAATCAAGCCTGAAAAATCTGTCTATGACAAATTCACTGATTTTTTATTTTGCCCCTCCTCCTCCCGCAGGCTTAACAGATCCGCGGATGGAAAACTTTCTATCCAGCATGGGCAACAATAATCTACCGCTAAAAATCATATATATCAGTACATCCGGAGTGTATGGCGATCAGGCAGGTGGATGGGTGACAGAAACCTCACCTACACGGCCAGGAGCAGAGAGATCTCATCGCCGGCTAGATGCTGAAAATCAGTTACGCAATTTCACGCAGCAGTACCCTGTAGAGCTTGTTATTCTTCGTGTTGGCGGTATTTATGGTCCAGGGCGTATACCTGAAAAGCGTATCAGGGACCAAATACCGGTAATCCATGAGGCATTAGCACCTAAAACAAACCGTATTCACGCTGATGACCTTGCAGAAATCTGTATTGCAGCTGCAAAATATGGCCGTGATGGCGAGATATATAACGTCAGTGATGGCTGCGACAGTAATATGACAGAATATTTTTTTCAGGTCGCAGATCACCTGGGTATAGCAAGACCGCCATCCATAGGCTGGGAGACTGCAAAAAATGTTTTAAGTCCCGGAATGCTGTCGTATTTGCGCGAGTCACGACGTATGAACAACAGTAAAATGTTAAAGGAACTTCGTATTCGCCTGAAATACCCCAATCTTATCAGTGGGCTGAAAAATATTTCTTTGTAGTCTTGTCAAAAAGAGAGGAAAATTAGCACTTACTTCTATACCAAATCAATAATACTTGATATAATTAGTCAACTATTATTGATTTATGAAATTTTGAGGAATTACAATGCAAGCAGAGGTTAATGGACAAATTATCGAACTCAGTGAAGCCGGATGGCTGCTAAACCTGGACGAATGGAGTGAAGATCTGGCAGGAAAAATCGCTGTCACTGAAAATGTGCCAGAATTAACCCAGGAACACTGGGACATAATCAACGAAGCACGCGAATATTTTGAAGAAAATGGCAGCGTTGCTGAACCCCGTGTTTTTTCCAAGCTGATGAAAAAGAAATATGGCAAGGATCGAAGTGACCAGAAGTATATTTACTCGCTATTTCCAACGGGCCTGATCAAATGTGCCAATAAAATTGCCGGTCTGCCTCGACCAAAAGGCTGCAGTTAAGAAGACTCTTTAATTCTTATATAAATATCCAGGGCCATCAGATTTGATGGCCTTTTTTCTGCCCGCTACTCACTCAGATAGACTATAAAAATATTTATCTCGGCGCAGAATAATACTTATGCTAAGTTCATATCCTGAATATTATATATAGTAAACCAATAGTAAGTTGGATAATCGCTGAAAATTGAAAAGTGAGTGACTCTAGAGAGCAGAAAAAACGATTAAGGCGCATTCGCCTGATCGGCGTACTGGTTGCAGTGTTACTTTCGATTCCTGTACTCATCATGGAGTTTAGCTGGGAAGAAAACCACCTGGATCGGGTCCAGTCAGCAGGCATGCTTCGGGTAATTACCTTCAACGGCCCTACCACTTACTTCGTAGGTAACCAGGGCCCGGGAGGTTTTGAATATGAGTTAACCAAAATATTCGCGGAATACCTGGGTGTCGAACTAGAGGTAAAGATTGCTGATCAGTTTGACATGATCATGCCGGCAATAAAGGCCGGGCATGTCGACATGGCCGCTGCCGGTCTTACTATTACGGATAAACGGAAAAAACAATTTTCGTTCAGTACGCCTTACCAGACCATCAAACAACAACTTGTCTACAGAGGTGGTGGCCAAAAAGGACCTCGCAAGCCTGCCCAGCTTACAGACCGGGCTATTACAGTGACTTCGGGCAGCAGTCATGTTGAGCGATTGCAAAGTTTAAAGAAAAAGTACCCGGCATTACAGTGGCAGGAAACGCCTGACGAAACCCCGGAGAACCTTCTCGTTCGCGTGTGGGAAAATCAGCTTGATCTTACAATTGCCGATTCAAATATTGTTTCTATCGTGCGGCAGTTTTACCCTGACCTGCTAGTTGCTTTTTCCCTTCCGCCTGATGACAAGCTTGCCTGGATGTTTACTCATAGCAATGATAAATCACTGTTAAAGGCGGCAAACAAATTTCTAAAAAAAATGACCTCCAGCGGTGAACTCGAGCGACTGCTGGATCGATACTATGGCCCCAGTTCGCAATTCAATTATGTCAATTCCAAAAAATTCCTCGAACGGATCGATCAACTTCTACCGACATATGAAAAGATGTTCAGGCTTGCAGGAAAAAATACAGGTATCGACTGGCGGTTACTGGCGGCGCAGGCCTACCAGGAATCGCATTGGGATGTAGATGCCGTGTCGCCGACGGGGGTGCGCGGTATCATGATGCTGACCAATGCGACGGCTAAAAGATTAAAAATTAATAATCGGCGTGATCCAGCAGAAAGCATCGAAGGAGGCTCACGTTACTTGAAGCTGCTTATGGATAATCTTCCACAGCGTATCGAGCAACCCGACAGATTATGGTTTGCCCTTGCTGCCTACAACATTGGCGTTGGTCACCTGGAAGATGCACGCATTCTGACACAGAAAGCAGGTGATGATCCCGACAACTGGCTTGACGTTCGGCAATATTTACCTCTGCTGGCCAAACCGGAATGGCATAAACAGACACGCTACGGCTATGCACGGGGTTACGAACCGGTTGCATATGTCAATCGTGTACGCGGCTATTATGCAATACTTAGCTGGTCTGACCGCCAACGGAAAAAGCCCACCAACATCCTGCAAGATATAGAGCTGCCGGCATTGTAACTATTAATATTCTGTTAATATTCGTGCTGTATTTTTCTGCGCCGGGTAATAATTTGTATCTCGTCGGGAACTTTTAAAAAACCGAGGGCTCAAAATGTTACAAGGAAATCATGAAAGCAATTTATGTTTTTCCTTACCCAGGTATATCCTATGCACGTCATCGCAGAAGATGACTGATATTTATAATTAGTAAACATATAAAACTGAGGAAATTGAAAAAATGAAAAACCCTATTAAACAAAATGCCGTCGCTATCGCTGTTGGTTCGTTACTGATCGGATCAGTTGCTGGTATCAGTACTGCTTCTGCTGAAAGTCCTTTTGCCATGACTTCGCTGGAAAGCGGATACATGGTTGCCGGTGAGAAAATGGGCGAAGGCAAGTGCGGCGAAGGTAAATGTGGCGGCGACAAGGCCAAAGCAGCCGGTGAGAAAATGGGCGAAGGTAAATGCGGCGAAGGCAAATGCGGTGGTTCTAAAAAGTAATCCGCGCTTAGCTTAAGCATTACCAGAAAAGGGCGACCGGTTACCCGGTTGCCCTTTTTTATTTACCCGTATTCTATATTTAACAGGTCATTGTTCTGAACTATCAGGTCTCTGATATGTCATATAAAAAAAAGCACATCGGAGATAATAATGAATTTTCTTGTCAAGAGTATCATGCCATTTCAACGCCTGTTAGACAGTACCCGGGCAGTTGACTTTCTTGCTCCCCTGTTACTACGAATTTACCTGGTGCCTGTTTTCTGGATGGCAGGTACAAAAAAACTAAACAGCTTTGAAGATACAGCGGCCTGGTTTGGAAATCCTGACTGGGGCCTGGGACTGCCTATGCCAGAGTTAATGGCCGCACTGGCTACCGGGTCAGAAATTCTCGGTGCCATTCTGCTTGCCGTTGGTCTTGCAGTACGCTGGATATCCATACCCTTGATGGTCACGATGGTTGTCGCCGCAGTAACATCTCACTGGCATAATGGCTGGTTGGCCATTGCCGAAGGTACTGGCATTTTTGCCAATGATCGCACTATCGGAGCTATTGAGCGTTTGAACGCAAGCAAGGATATATTGCAAGAGCATGGAAATTACAGCTGGTTAACTGAAAACGGCAGCCTGGTTATGCTGAATAACGGCATCGAATTCGCTGCCACATACTTTATTATGCTAGTGGCCCTGTTCTTCATCGGCGGGGGGAAATATATCAGCGTAGATTACTGGATTAGAAAACGCTATATGACAACGGCTTGAGCGTAAACATGACAACATCATCTTCAAGGTTTCCAGTTCACGGCGCCGGTATAGGTCTGCGCCGGAGCTCGATCAATGAGTTTCTCCAGCAGCAGACTATAGCTGTCGATTTCATGGAAGTCGCACCGGAAAACTGGATTGGACTTGGTGGTCGCTTTGGTAAGCAATTTCGTAGCTTGGCCGAACGTTTCCCTTTCACCTTACATGGTCTGTCTCTATCCATCGGAGGCCCGGAACCGCTGGATATCGAATTTATACGGCAAGTGAAACAGTTCATG
>JASJFV010000351.1:0-3157 GCA_033791885.1 Gammaproteobacteria bacterium
AGCTTGCCTGTGTTGATGCTGATTCTTGCATCGCCGCCTTTACGCTGCAGGTTAATCACTTTGCCAGTGGATGCGATAATTCCAGTAAACATATTTACTCCGTTCCGTCCTGATATTCTGGTTGCACTGTGAAGCGCCAGTCTTTCCCTACGGCACGGACATCTTTTACCGTCAGATGGATTCTTTGCGCCATAGTCTCAAGTCCAGGCAAATCAAATAGCCCTCTTGCTGTCGTTCCCATGATTACAGGTGCCAGGAAAAGCATAATTTCATCAACAAGCCTGGCCGCCAGCATGTTGCCACAGACTACCGATCCTGCCTCTACAAGTACCTCGTTGCAGGAATAGTCTTCAGCCAGGCATTCAAGCAGAGACAAGGTATTTACACGGTCTCCCTGGTCTGGAAAAGAACGTATGTCGAGACCTCGCTCCCTTAGCTGCAGAAAACGTTCGTCATTTTCGTCCATTGCCGTGGCCACCAGTAAGGGGAAGCCATCATTAAATATTGCCGCGCTGTCAGGTATGCTGAGGTGGCTATCTAGAACCACGCGCAATGGTTGTCTAGCTGTATCTTCGAGTCTGACCGTCAATGACGGGTTGTCTGCCAGTACCGTGCCTGATCCGGTGAGGATTGCACAGCTGGCGGCACGTAATTGCTGCACGTTTAGCCTGGCTTCCGGGCCTGTGATCCACTTGCTTTCACCGCTTTTCATAGCTGTGCGGCCATCAAGAGAGGCGCCAAGCTTTACTGTCACCCACGGGCGCCCTCGTTGCATGCGGCTGACAAAGCCACGGTTAAGCTCAAGCGCCTGTCGCTGTAACAGGCCGCTTCTCACCTTGATTCCTGTCTGGCTGAGTTTTTTCATCCCCTCGCCGGCCACCAGAGGGTTTGGGTCCTGCATGGCGATGACTACCTCGCTGATGCCACTTTTAATCAGGGCATCAGCGCAGGGCGGCGTACGGCCATGATGTGAGCAGGGTTCAAGTGTCACATAGGCAGTTGCACCGAGCGCTGCATCGCCCGCCATCTGAAGAGCATTAATCTCAGCATGAGCCTGGCCTGCTTTTTCATGCCAGCCTTCCGCGATGATCTGTACGTCTTTCACTATGACGCAGCCGACGCGAGGATTTGGCTGAGTAGTTGATCTACCACGCCTGGCAATCTGCAGGGCATGTGCCATAAAGCGGTGGTCATTGCCACTGAATTCAGTGTCCGGCATCATGCTGGCCATATTTGGTGCTAGGAAGTTTTACCCGACTTTACGATAGTTATACCGGGATTATTCTTTTTCCGTTTACGCTTGAGTAAATCAAGTTCGCGCTGAAATGCATCGAGATCCTGGAATCGTCGATATACAGAGGCAAAGCGCACATAGGCAACATCATCAATCAGTGCGAGTTCTTCGATTACCCATTCACCCACCTGCTTGGATTCAACTTCACGTTCACTGCTGGCCAGAATTTTGTGCAAGATACGTGTAACTGCAGCGTCGATATCTTCTATTTCTACCGGCCGTTTTTCCAGCGCACGCATAATACCAGTGCGTAATTTTGATTCTGAAAAGTCTACCAGTGATCCGTCATTTTTCTTGATCGACGGAAAAGGCAATTCAGTTCTTTCGAAGGTGGTAAAGCGTTCATGACAGTTCAGGCATTCCCTTCGTCTGCGCACGTCATCACCATCACTCGCCAGTCGCGAATCAATCACTTTGGTATCTTCTGTACTACAGTATGGACAGCGCATAGTCTACCTGTGAAATTACTCCGGCTACCTGGTTAAACGTGATGTAGCATGATTACTCGTAGACAGGCCGTTCACGACAGAGTTCAAGTACCTTAATTTTGGTCTGTGAAATCACGGTTTCATTACTGATATCGTCAAGAATATCACAAATCCAGCCTGACATATCCCGGGTATCCTGTTCGGTGAATCCACGCGTTGTAATGGCGGGTGTGCCTATGCGGATACCGCTGGTAACGAATGGAGACTTTGGGTCGTTAGGTACAGCATTCTTGTTGACAGTAATGTTGGCTTCACCGAGCGCTGCTTCTGCTTCTTTGCCGGTCAGACCCTGTTCGATCAGATCAACCAGTATCAGGTGGTTGTCGGTGCCACCGGAAACGACTCGATAGCCCCTTTCAATGATGGTTTCAGCCATCGCCCGCGCGTTTAACACGACCTGATGCTGATAACCCTTGAAATTGAGTTCCAGTGCTTCCTTGAAGGCAACGGCCTTGGCAGCAATGACATGCATCAACGGCCCACCCTGGGTGCCAGGGAAGACCAGCGAATTCAGTTTTTTCTCAATTGCTTCATTACTTTTTGCAAGGATGATTCCACCCCTGGGTCCACGTAATGTTTTATGCGTAGTTGAAGTGGTGACATCAGCAATAGCGACCGGACTCGGATATTCACCGGTAGCGATCAAACCTGCTACATGTGCCATATCAACCACAAGGTAAGCACCGATACTATCTGCGATATCGCGAAAGCGCTGCCAGTCGACAATTCTTGAATATGCACTAAAACCTGCGATGATCATTTTTGGCTGGTGTTCCTGAGCCAGTCGATCGACCTCATCATAATCAATTTCATCGGTCTCTTCACTTAGACCGTACTGCACAGCATTGAAAAGTTTGCCCGAGAAATTGACTTTTGCACCATGGGTAAGGTGCCCACCATGTGCCAGGCTCATACCAAGGATAGTATCGCCAGGTTCCAGCAGAGCCAGGTAGACAGCAGCATTAGCCTGTGAGCCGGAATGCGGTTGAACATTTGCATAATCTGCGCCAAATAATTCCTTAGCCCGGTCTATCGCCAGCTGTTCCGCCTTGTCTACATATTCGCAGCCGCCGTAATAACGGCGACCAGGATAGCCTTCTGCGTACTTGTTTGTCAGCACTGAACCCTGTGCTTCCATTACACGTGGACTGGCATAATTTTCTGATGCAATCAGCTCAATGTGGTCTTCCTGACGCACCTTCTCTTCGTCGATTGCGGTCGCCAGTTCATCATCAAAGCCGGCTATTGTCATGTCTTTACTGTACATATCTACTCCAAATTCCTGGAATTAATTAAATTAAGGACAGTTATGCTGCGATCAGGGAGTCGCGTTTTCTTCCCCGCCGTCGGTTTTCACTTTTAGCAGGTTTTCGCG
>JASJFV010000352.1:0-7672 GCA_033791885.1 Gammaproteobacteria bacterium
GATCTGCAAGGTGACGGCCGGCTGCTATGGCCACCGGTGTCAGTGCTGCACGGCCGGTGATGTCACCAACAGCATAAATTCCATTCACACTGGTATTCTGCTGCGCATCGGTGTTTATAAAACCTGCATCAGTTGTTGTTAGCCCTGCCTTATCGATTCCGATTTGATCTGTATTTGACGAACGCCCAATTGCCCAGATAAGTTGATTAATATCCTTGATATCCTCACTGTGGCTGCTAACGATATGTAATCGTTCATCATCCTGTTTTTCGATACGATTCATGTGCGTACAGGAGAGGATATTGACCCCGGCGTTCATCATTTCCTCCATCAGGGTTTCACGCAGGCTGGCATCAAAACTGCGAAGGAAACTTTCTTTGCGGAGTATCATCGTCACTTCACTGCCGAGGCTGTTCAAAACACCTGCCAGTTCAACAGCGATATACCCTGCGCCGACCACAACAACGCGCTCAGGCAGAGTCTCAAGGTCAAAAAAACCATCGCTGGTGATACCGAGTTCTGCACCTGGCAGCTCCGGTATCATGGGTCTGCCACCGGTAGCAATCAATATGTGTTTGCCGGTCAGTGTCTGCCTTGCCGATTTCTTCAGAGGGTCGATAACTTCAACTGTATTCGCGTCGACAAATCGGCCATGACCTCGAATAATTTTAATCTCGTCGAGATCAAGATTGCGCTGATAGATCTCATTCAGGCGAACTATATAGTCATCGCGCTTTTTCTTTGTTGTCGACCAGTCATAGCCATGTCGTGTCACTTTAAAACCGTAATCCACTGCCATATCCAGCGCATGCGCAAGCGACGCTGTATTCCACATCACTTTTTTCGGCACACAGCCGACATTGACACAGGTGCCCCCCAGCCGGCCGCTTTCGATAACAGCAACGCGTGCACCATGTGCAGCCGCTCTTCGAGCGCTGGCAATTCCGCCGCTGCCGGCGCCAATGACAATGAAATCGAAGGTATCAGTCATAATATTTACTTCTTTGATGGCATTTATAGATAATTATCAGCTAATCCGTCGTTGTGGAAAACTAAACAATCTCTAATCTGATTCACTGTGAAAATTAAAGATTGCCGTGCTTCGCCTACAATTACGCAGGTCGTGGTTTTTCCAAACCGCATTTCACAGTATTATCAACCCTTAGCAAACACAGTAAAACCTTTATTTATTACACCTATCCACAGGAGTTCAATCGTGGCAACAGACAATCCCTTATTAAAGCCACACGATATTCCGCTGTTCTCTGCGATTAAAGCTGGGCATATTCAGCCGGCACTAGAAGCTATCATCGCAAAAAACCAGCAATCCATAAAAATTCTTCAAAGTGTACAGAGTCCTGACTGGGATAATTTCGTCCACCCTTTCGAAGAACTTGATGAGAGGCTGTCTAAAATGTGGGATACCGTTTCCCACCTGAATTCCGTTCTCGATGACGACGAGTTCAGGGAAAACTATCGCTCGTGCCTGCCTGTGATCTCTGATTATTCTACCAGCCTGGCGCAGAATGAGGAGATCTACAAACAGTATCAGTCTGTACGGGATAGCTCAGACTTTGCCTCCTTCGATCAGGCACAGCAGAAACTGATAGACAATGCCCTGCGCGATTTTCTACTGTCCGGCGTGGCATTAACTGAAGGCAAGAAAGACCGCTTCAAAGCTCTTCAGTCCGAGCTGTCCACACTGAGTAACCGTTTTGACCAGAACCTGCTTGATGCCACTGATCACTGGATGCTGCATATCAAAGATGAGGACGACCTCTCTGGACTGCCGGATACCGCAAAGGCTCTTGCCAGGGAACAGGCAGCGCAAATAAAGCTGGATGGATGGGTATTCAATTTACAGGCACCATCCTATATCCCTTTTCTTATGTTCGCTGATGATCGAGCTCTGCGAAAGCAGATTTACGAAGCGTATGTCACACGCGCCAGTGATGCAGGGCCAGATGCAGGGCGTTGGGACAACACGGAAATCATCGACAATATCCTTACATTACGCAGAGAAAAGGCAGCGCTACTGGGCTTCGATGACTATGTTGATCTTGCCCTGCAGACACGCATGGCAGATAACGCAAACAGTGTTACCGATTTTCTTATACAGCTTGCTGAGGCTGCCCGGCCTTCAGCAGACCGGGAACTTCTTGAGTTATCCGCTTATGCCTCTCAGGATGGCATTGCAGAGATCCAGGCCTGGGATATCCCCTACTACAGCGAACGGCTGCGCCAGCAACAATACGCAATATCTCAGGAAGATGTGCGGCCCTGGTTTCCACTAGACCGTGTACTCAAGGGCCTGTTTGACGTCCTTGCCAGGCTCTACGGCCTGACCATCCGGCAACGCAAAGACATAGCGTCCTGGCACCCGGATGTACAGTTTTTTGAAATTACCGACGCCCGCGGTGAAGCACGAGGCCGTTTTTTTCTTGACCTCTATGCACGCAAAGGCAAACGCGGCGGTGCCTGGATGGGAGACGGCATCAGCCGCAAGGAAACGGCTGAAGGCGTGCAGAATCCTCTCGCCTGGCTGGTGACCAACTTTAGCCCGCCGATGGACGGCAAGCCTTCCCTACTCAGTCATGATGAAGTCATCACCCTGTTCCATGAGTTTGGCCATGGTCTGCACCACATGCTTACTCGCGTTGCCTACCCTGCCGTATCCGGCATTAATGGTGTGCCATGGGATGCCGTAGAACTGCCAAGCCAGATCATGGAAAACTGGTGCTGGCAGGTCGAGGTACTTAAAATGATTTCCGGGCATTTTAAGACCGGTGAGACATTGCCCGAGGAACTGATCACTCGCCTGAATCAGGCAAAAAATTTTCAGGCCGGTATGCTTCTGCTGCGCCAGCTTGAATTTGCAACCTTTGACCTTGCGATACACAGGGGAACGGTTGCGGTGGATGTGCAAAAAACACTCGACCGGGTACGCGAGGATATTGCCGTCTTCACACCGCCGCAGTTCAATCGCTTCCAGAACAGCTTTTCTCATATTTTCGCTGGAGGCTATGCCTCGGGTTACTACAGCTATAGTTGGGCTGAGGTTCTTTCAGCTGATGCCTTCAGCCTGTTTGAAGAAAACGGAATATTTGATCCGGATACAGGGCAGTCTTTTCTTGAGAACATCCTGGAAAAAGGCGGTAGCCAGGATCCACAGGACTTATTCAGGGACTTTCGTGGCCGCAAACCTGAAATCGATGCCTTGCTAAGGCACCGCGGGCTTGCGGCGTGATGTACGATAAATATGCTACACTTCAGGCCACATTTTTTCTTGCCATGCTGCTGGCTACATCAAACTAATGACACCTATTGCTGAAATTCAGTACACGGCTTACCGTTATTCGAAAATCATGAAAATATTTCTTTTACTATTTTTTTTCTTGTCTGTCAGCGCTACAGCGAACGACGCTGTCTGGATTCATAAGGTAGACAAACCGGTAGAGAGCCTCTACAAATCTATCTATGAGGGGCTTGAGGAAGCCAGGTTCTATGTTGTTTTTGAACCTAATATAGGTAAAAGCACTGCTCAATTTAGTCAGCGCTGGGGTGATGAATATAACCGTAACGGTCTGACAGAGATACGCAGTATGGTGTTCTGTAATGGCTGGTATGCCAACCAGGTCGGCAATGCTGACCCTGAAATGCTTGCCCTGTGCCCATTACATATTACATTGACCGAGAAAGAAGGCAGGTCTACCATTTTGTTTATCCGTCCTTCCTTTATCGCTCGAGGAACCAATGCCGAGACGATAGCAGCTGAAATCGAGAGCACGGTTATCAAGGCCATTGAAACAGCTACAGTCAGCTCGATTAATTCTGCAGCAACCGGGTCTGATAGTACCGGCAAATAAGAAGGCTGGTCAGCCTTTCCTTTTCTGGAGATGTTTTACATGCAAACGTGCAAAATCGCACTACTACAATTATTAGCCGGAATTGCCATCGTTCTGGTACTGGTGTTCATTAATTATGATTTTCTGCATGAGTTTTATATAGATAATCAGGAAACTCTTGCCGGCCCAATTATCAATGGCTTCATACTGTTACTCTTCTTCACAGGTTTAATACGCATTATCCACGGCTACGGCTTTTATTCACGCGAAGAAACAGCAATAAAACGTTTTCGCAAGAACCTTACGCGGGATATCGAAGAACCGGATGAAGGTATCCCCGGGAACACTCTCATTGCAGCAAGATACCAGCGCATACAGGAACTCAACAGGGCACGCTCAGTCGTTGATCAGAATGCGCTTGCTGCGACGCTGGTAGCACAGCAAAGCCTGAAAAGCAGTTATCCGCATTTTATCAATAACACGCTTATCCTGGCCGGTGTATTCGGAACGATAATTTCACTTTCTATCTCGCTTGTCGGTGCCAATGAAATGATTTCCAACGGCGGCAGCATCACAGGCATGACCACAGTAATCCATGGCATGTCGACAGCACTGTCAACGACAATGACCGCTATTTTCTGCTATGTATTTTTCCATTTTTTCTATAGTAAGCTGACGGATATACAAACGAGTATTCTGAGCAACATCGAGGAAATTACACAAGGCCTGCTGGACACACAAAGCAGCGTAACTGAAGCAGATGTACTTAGAAACACTGACACTATTCTGCAGCAGCTGCAGTTTTTAATAACTGAGATGAAGACGACACAGGAAGAGAATACTGCCTCCGCCAGGCAGCTTGCCAATATCATCAAGTTCAGCCAGCAGACTAGCGGCAGTATTAATCACCATATGGACAGACTGGAGGTCATCCTGCGCGACGGCTTCCGTCTGCCAAAAATAAAATGAGTGGTTTCGTAGACCTCAGGCTAAATCGTCGACGTACTGTTGACGATGGGTTCTGGCCCAGCTTTACCGACATCATGACGGTAATAGTGATGATTTTCCTTATGGGAATGGTCGTCGTCCTGCTGCAGAACATGGAAGTTACTAATAATATGAAATCAGCCTTACTGGAAAAGCAGAAAGCGACAGAGCTGGCTAAATCAACTTTCGAGGAAAAAAGTATCGTCAGCAACCGCTTGTCTGATGCAGAAGAAGAACTGGCAAGGCTGCGCATGATGATCATACTGGCAAAGGATCAGCGTAAAACCATGGAACAGCAGCTTTCAACAGCGAAGCAGGAACTGCAAACTCTTTCTGCTCAGTTCACGTCTCTTGAGCAGACACATAACACTGTAAAAGATGAAAAAGAACAGACGGACCGCCAGCTAGAGAATAAGTCACAGTTGCTTGTGCAGACTTCTTCACAATTATCGCAGGCTGAGTCACAGTTAAATGATCTTGTTCAGCAGCAAGAAAGACTTACTCAACAACAAACAATACTGACATCCGAACTTGCCAGCAGCAGGGAAGCACAGGCCGCATCAGAGTCGAGGCTTGAGGCCGTTACCCTACAGGCCACGAGCACGGATCAGGAACTTGCCAGCATACGTGGTGAGTACAGTGACCTGCAGGTTAAATACAACAAGCTGATAAAGCCAGCCAGAACCTCAAATGGCAAGTATGTTGTTGAAGTCTTCTATTCTAAAAGCGGCAACAATGACCTCTTTAAAATAAAGGACAGCGGACAGGCATCTTCGACTATTGTCAGTCAGAAGCAGTTGCACCAGAGACTCGCTAAACTGAAAAAACAACACGATAAAAACCTCTATATTCGTCTTATTTTTCCTGAAGACAGCAATCTTTCATATAACGATGCCTGGACTTTTTCGAAAGAAGTTCTCGGCAAATATGATTACTATCACACAAATTAGCCATAACTTATATTCTAATGTCTTTGACTTAAATCAATGCTTATTCGGGTAATTCTATCTAGTCTATAAAACTTGATGGCCCGAATAGAACAGATCAACCCAGCAACAGCCAATATCTCTCCCTCGCGGAGGAATTTCCTGCGCGGAAATATCAGTAACCGAGCGCTGCACATTCGTCCCCCCTGGTCTGTCAATGATGTTCTGTTCCGCGAAATATGTAACCGCTGTGATGACTGTATTGATGCCTGCCCAGAATTCATTATCCGCCGAGATGACAACGGTTACCCAAGCGTTAATTTTTCTCTTGCTGGCTGTACCTATTGTGCAGAATGCCTGGAAAGCTGCAGCACCGGCGCACTAAAAGGGCTGCGTAGCGATATCGATCAGGCCTGGAATCACAGTATGCGCATAGCAGATCACTGCCTGTCTGTGACGGGTGTCGTCTGTCGCGCCTGCGGTGATCATTGCGAAGTCGGTGCAATACGTTTTACTTTACTGACACAAGGGCGTTCCCTGCCAAAAATAAATTCCAGTTCTTGCACCGGCTGCGGTCAGTGCATCCCTGTATGTCCAACTAATGCAATTTCCATTCATGAAACCATAGAGAGGTCTCTCTGATGTCAGGATTCAATATATGCGGAATGGTCGTGCGATCGAGAGATAGCCGAACCGATGATGTGCGTGCTTCTCTGCTGGCTATCCCCGGTGTGGAAATCCACGCCGCTGAAACCGGTCGTATGGTGGTTACCGTAGAAGATGAAAGCTACAGCAAAGTAGCCGACAACATAAATAATATTCAATTTATCGATGGCGTCGTTTCGGCGTCTCTCGTATACCAGTACTCAGATCAACACGACACCCAACAGGAGTCAGAACAATGAAACTGACACGGCGCAATTTTATTAAAACCAATGCAATAGCATCCACAGCCGCAGTTGCCGGCGTTACCATCCCTGGTATTCAAGTAGCCCAGGCCAAGACCGGTGATGACATTCGCTGGGACAAGGCAGCCTGTCGTTATTGCGGTACCGGCTGCTCAGTGCTTATCGGCACTAAGAACGGCAAGGTAGTCGCTACTCAGGGCGACCCTGATGCACCGGTAAACCGAGGACTTAACTGTATTAAGGGCTATTTTCTGTCCAAAATTCCCTACGGTAAGGACCGTTTGACACAACCCCTGTTGCGGAAGAAAAACGGTATCTACGACAAAGAAGGCGACTTCGAAGCCGTTTCCTGGGATGAAGCCTTCACTATTATGGCCGACAAATGGAAAATCGCCATGAAGCGCAGCATGGAAGAAAATGCGGGCAAGCCGGTAGACAAAATGACCTCGCGTGTCGGCATGTTCGGCTCCGGCCAATGGACCGTATGGGAAGGTTATGCGGCTTCCAAGCTATACAAGGCAGGCTTTCGATCTAACAATCTCGACCCTAATGCTCGTCACTGCATGGCTTCCGCTGTTGGGGCGTTTATACGTGCCTTTGGCTCTGATGAACCCATGGGCTGCTATGATGACCTCGAACACGCAGATGCCTTTGTCCTGTGGGGCGCTAACATGGCGGAAATGCATCCTATTCTGTGGTCACGCCTGACCGATACACGGCTGACTAAACCTGGCTGTGAAGTGCATGTGCTGTCAACCTTCGAGCACCGCAGTTTTGAACTGGCCGATAACGGCATGGTTTTCCATCCACAAAGCGACCTGGCAATTCTCAACTACATTGCTAACTACATCATCGAGAACAAGGCCTACAACCAGGAGTTTCTCGATAAGCATGTCAATTTCACCAAGACACCTACCGATATTGGTTATGGCCTGAGACCAGAACACCCGTTGGAAAAGGCGGCAAAAAACCCGGGCAAAGGAAAACTTAGTAAAATCACCTGGGA
>JASJFV010000353.1:0-23117 GCA_033791885.1 Gammaproteobacteria bacterium
CAGCCAGGAACACTGGCCAACGACGTTTTCCAGCTTGATGACAACATTCTTGATCTTGATCTGACGCCGAACCGCGGCGATTGTCTGAGCATCAGGGGTGTCGCCCGTGAGGTGGTTGCGCTGACGGGCAGCCGATTGAAAAAACCTGTCAAAGACGTTGAAATGGCCGTGCAGACGCGCGGCAAGCTACCTGTTAAGCTCAGCGCCAGCGATGCATGCCCGCATTATGTCGGGCGGATTATCCGTGCTGTAGACGTTAAAGCCGAAACACCCTTGTGGATGAAAGAACGCCTGCGTCGTGCCGGTGTTCGTAGCCTCGGTCCCTGTGTAGACGTGACCAATTACGTCATGCTGGAACTGGGCCAGCCTATGCATGCCTTCGATCTCGATCGTCTCGACTCCTTTATTGAAGTACGCTACGCCAATGGCAAGGAAAAGCTGGAACTGCTGGATGGTACTACCTTCAAGCCGGAGATAACCGATTTGCTGATTGCCGATAAAAGCGGCCCGCTTGCCCTGGCCGGGGTGATGGGCGGCATGTCATCAGCTGTTTCTGATCAGACACAGGATATTTTCCTTGAAAGCGCCTTTTTTACCCCGGAAATAATTGCTGTCACATCACGTGATCGAGGCATACGTTCCGATTCCTCTCACCGCTTCGAAAGGGGTGTGGATTTTCAGCTACAGCTTGAAGCCATTGAACGGGCGTCAGCGCTGCTGACTGAAATAGCAGGGGGGCTGTGCGGCCCGCTGACCGATAAGACGATCAGCAGAAATATGCCCTGGAAGGAACCGATTGCGTTACGCAGAAATCGGCTGAATGCCATACTGGGGACAGATCTAAGCAGGCGGCAGATGGTTTCCAGTCTGCAAAGACTGGGCATGCAGATTAGTGGTAAAACAGACAAAATAAAGGTAACTGCTCCCAGTTATCGCTTCGATATCAGTATAGAAGCTGACCTGATAGAGGAAGTGGCCCGCATAACCGGCTTTGATAAAATTCCCGAAGTGGCGCCACTTGCACATATACAGTCAGGTGCAGATGAAGAAAACGTTCTACCAATTCGCCGTGTGCAGGCCGTTATGGTTGATCGCAACTACCAGGAAGTGATTACCTACAGCTTTATTGATAGTGAAATGCACGATATGTTTTCTCCCGGTTTACCGGCCGTGGAACTGGAAAACCCGATATCGTCAGACATGTCTGTGATGCGTGCCAGCTTATGGCCGGGTCTGATCAAGACGATGCAATATAATTTTAATCGCCAGGTCAGGGATCAAAAGTTGTTTGAAACCGGCAGAACATTTGTGCAGAAAGGCAAAAATCTGCTGCAGCATCGTTATTTCTCCGGTTTGCTTACTGGTGATGCTGAAATAAAAAGTTGGCTGGGCAGTAAAAGAGCTGTCGATTTTTTTGACCTCAAGGGCGATGTTGAGGCCCTGATATCACTGACCAGTCGTGAAAATGCACTTGCATTCGCCTCATTTGAACACCCGGTCCTGCACCCAGGTCAGTCTGCAGTCATCAAGGATGGTAAGGAAACCGTGGGGTTCATGGGCCGTTTGCATCCGGCGATTGAATCCACTCTTGATCTTGAGCAGGCAGTATATTTATTTGAAATCAGGCTTGATAGCCTGCTTGAATCAAAAGTGCCGGATTATCGTGATTTTTCGCGTTTTCCTGCTGTTCAACGCGACATTGCGCTGGTCATCGCATCGAACATACCCTCCATAGATGTTATCAAGTCTTTAAAGCGTCACGCAGGTGACCTTCTGGTGAAGTTGGAGTTATTTGATCAATATCAGGGCGAACATATTGATTTTGGTAAAAAAAGTCTCGCTTTTACCTTGACCTTACAGCATTCTTCGCGCACTCTTACGGATACTGAGACAGAAAACCTGATGCAGGGTGTAATACTAGGGGTTCAGGCCGATCTGGACGCACAGTTGAGATAATAGGATAAGAATGACATTAACCAAGGCAGACCTGGCAGACCGGCTGTATGAAGAGCTGGGGCTAAATAAGCGTGAATCCAAGGAATTCGTAGAGTTATTCTTTGAGAAAATGCGCCAGTCTCTGGAATCCGGTGAATCAGTTAAACTGTCCGGGTTTGGTAATTTTGACCTGCGCCAGAAAACGCCCAGGCCAGGAAGAAACCCAAAAACTGGTGAAGAAATTCCCATTTCGGCGCGTCGCGTGGTAACCTTCAGACCAAGTCTGAAATTAAAGGAGCGGGTTGCGCAGTACACTGCCAGCCTGCAACATGTAAAACAGGAAGAATAGAAGAGGATTATGCTCGATCCAGCTGACAATTCAATTTTACCTGCAATACCCGCCAAACGTTATTTTACGATTGGTGAAGTAAGTGAACTTTGCCAGGTAAAACCGCATGTTCTGAGGTACTGGGAACAGGAATTTTCACAGCTAAATCCGGTTAAAAGACGCGGTAACCGACGATACTACCAGCGCCATGAAGTTGAACTGATACGAACAATTAGATCATTACTCTATCTTGAAGGCTTCACCATCAGTGGTGCTCGTCTGAAACTCGAATCAGATGATGAATATGTCGAGCCAATCTCTGCAGCCACCGCCGAAGCACCAAAAGTGTCAAAAGAACTTATCGGTGGTCTGATCAACGAACTGGAAGAACTGACTGTAATGCTCAGGGACTGAGCGAATAAAAAAGTCGTTACACAGCATTATTTTTATTGTCTAGAGTACCCCAAATAGTTAAAATTTCTTATTCTGCCAGTTGAAACTCTTTCGACCGGCAGACCTGCCTGAAAAATCAAAAAATCGGGGCGTAGCGCAGCCTGGTAGCGCACCGCAATGGGGTTGCGGTGGTCGGAGGTTCAAATCCTCTCGCCCCGACCATTTTTCCATTTAAGAAACTATGAAACAGTAAGAACTGCGAATTTTTCTATATAAAGCTCAGCCGAAAGTGTGTTTGTAGATGAGCGAAAATTCGCTGGCTGAACGAACCCAGCTGAAGATAGCAATAGTTAGCCGGCCTTGGCTTGGCGGCGGTTTGTGACGGCCTTTGCCAGTGATTCCAGAACATCAACGGTGTCATCCCAGCTGATACAGGCATCGGTGATGCTGACGCCATATTTCAGTTCTTTACCGGGTTCGATGTCCTGACGTCCTGCATTGATGTGGCTCTCGATCATTACACCTATGATATGTTTATCCCCGGCTGAGATCTGGTCGGCGATGTCACTGGCAACACCGACCTGTTTCTCGGGTTGTTTCATGCTGTTGGCATGTGAGCAGTCAACCATGACATTGGGTGTCATACCGTAGCTTTCCAGTTTTTCTTCTGCTTCGCGGACATTGCTGCGATCATAATTTGGTACGACGCCACCGCGCAGAATGATGTGTCCATCTTCGTTGCCTGTGGTTGAGAAAATGGCCGATTTGCCATCCATAGTCATAGACAGGAAGTGATGCGGCTGTGATGCTGCACGAATCGCATCCATGGCATTCTGCAGGCCACCATCGGTGCTGTTTTTAAAGCCCACAGGGCAGGACAGACCAGAAGCCAGTTCACGGTGCACCTGGCTTTCAGTCGTACGCGCGCCGATGGCTCCCCAGCTAATCAGGTCAGTAACATACTGAGGCGTGATCAGATCTAGAAATTCGGTTGCGGTAGGAATACCCATGTTAGTCAAATCAAGCAATACTTTTCTGGCCAGTCTGAGGCCATGATTTATGCGGAAACTGCCGTCCAGCATAGGGTCATTGATCAGGCCTTTCCAGCCAACCGTAGTGCGAGGTTTTTCAAAATAGACACGCATGATGATTAATAATTGATCATTTAATCGACCCTTAATCTCCTTTAACCTGCTCGCATAGTCCATCGCGGCTTCGGGGTCATGGATAGAGCAGGGGCCGACAACAACAACCAGGCGATCATCTTCTCCATGCAATACATTGTGAATTGCATCGCGGGTTTCACAGGTCAGTTTCTGTGACTCCTCGGTGGCAGGGAATTCAGCATGCAGCGCAGTCGGAAGAACGACATTCTTTATTGCCTTGATGCGGAGGTCTTGTGTTGTATTGGTAGTTGTCATATTTTTTTCTGGTCGAAATGCTTACATGGGACGCGCATTTTACTTGGAATAGGGTTGAAACGGTAGGGTAAAAAGAGTTATCAGTTTTCGGTTTTCAGCCTATAAGCAATTGGCACAAACATTGGCCCTTAGCTGAACACCGAAAACATCTATTTCTTGTTCCATTCCCCAGATTTACCGCCGCTTTTGTGGATTAGCCCGACTTCATTGATGCGCATGCCTCTATCAACGGCTTTACACATATCATAAATCGTTAACAGGGCGATCTGCACCGCGGTAAGCGCCTCCATTTCGACACCGGTCTGGCCATGTGTTTCTGTTCTCGCCTGGCAGCGGATGCTGCTCGTTTCTGTGACGATGTCGTATTTTATTTCAGCATGTGTCAGTGGCAGTGGGTGGCATAGCGGAATGAGATCAGCCGTTCGTTTGCACGCCATGATACCGGCAACACGGGAGATACCGAGGACATCGCCTTTTTTATGGCCACCGGTCTCAATCAGGGCAAGCGTATCAGGGTGCATGGTAATCGTACCTTCAGCAATGGCTACGCGATGCGTCATGGCTTTGTTACCAACGTCCACCATGTGTGCGTCACCGTTGTGGTTAAAATGTGTTAATTCTGACATATCACTCATATTTCCAGCTATTTGAGAATGCTTGTTATAAAAAAACCGCGGCCTGCCAACGGTAACGTCCTACCATATGGTCATGAAAGCCATGTCATGGCATACTTCGCGCGTTTATATATTGACCCTTTTAAAAACCTGACCCCGGATATTACAGTACAGCGTGAGAATACTACTAAGCAACGATGACGGCTACCTTGCGCCGGGACTAAGAACACTCTATGAGGCGCTCAAGGAGTCAGAGGAAATAACTGTCGTTGCTCCCGACAGGGATCATAGTGGTGCCAGCAACTCATTGACCCTGCAACGCCCCCTGAGTGTACGGAAATCAGCTGACGGTTTTCATTATGTCGATGGCACACCGACCGACTGTGTGCATCTTGCTATTACCGGGTTGATGGAGAAAGAGCCTGACATGGTGATTGCAGGTATCAATAGCGGTTCCAACCTCGGCGATGATGTGATTTATTCCGGCACGGTTGCGGCGGCGACAGAAGGCCGCTTTCTTGGCCTGCCGGCAATGGCAATTTCTATCACCAGTCATGAGCCCCAGTTTTATGAGACCGCAGCACGGGTTGTGCTTGATCTGCTGAACCGTTTAAGAACGCATACCCTGCCGGCAGATACCATACTAAATATCAATGTGCCGGATATCCCCTATGAAGACCTGCAGGGTATACAGGCGACTCGCCTTGGCAAGCGGCATAAATCTGAACCGGTAATCAGACAGCAATCTCCTCATGGCCAGGATATATACTGGGTAGGCCCCTCCGGGCAGGAGCAGGACGCCGGACCGGGAACGGATTTCCACGCAATTAAAAACCACTATGCCTCTGTTACACCACTGGAAATTGATCTTACGCGTTACAAGGCACTTGAGAAGGTTTCGCAGTGGCTTGATGGTACCCTGTAGTGCATGCAATGAACCTGAACGGCATAGGCATGACATCACTGCGCACTCGCACGCGATTGATTAACAGTCTGCGTGATATGGGCATCACCGACGAAAAGGTGCTGTCTGCGATGCTGGATACACCAAGGCATTTATTTGTTGATGAAGGCATTGCGACGCATGCCTATGATAATAGTTCTTTGCCTATTGGCTACGGGCAGACCATATCCCAACCGTATATTGTGGCCCTGATGACGCAAATAATGCTGGACGGAAATAAACCGGCCAAGGTGCTGGAGATTGGCACAGGTTCAGGTTTCCAGACCACGATTCTGTCCAAACTGGTTGGTACTGTTTATAGCGTAGAGCGGATAGAGCCGCTACTGAAGCAGGCAAAACGCCTGCATTACAAACTCAGGCTAAGAAATATTTACCATAAACTGGCGAAGGGTAAGACCTTTGGCTGGCCGGATGCGGGTCCATTTGATGGAATCCTGGTTACCGCGGCACCACAGACTATCCCTGAAGAACTTTATGCGCAGCTTGCACCGGGTGGAAGAATGATCATTCCCAGCGGAAAAGATAATGCACAGGTGCTTTACCTGGTGGAGCGAACCAGCGGCGGCTTCACTAAAACCAGCATTGAACCGGTACGCTTTGTACCCTTGATCGGGAATAACTGATGGCAATATTTGGCAGTATCTATAAACGGGTTATCAGCTGGGCCAGTCATCGACATGCCAGTTATTACCTGACCGCAACAAGTTTTGCCGAGTCTTCATTCTTTCCCGTGCCGGTCGATGTGCTGCTTGCACCGATGGTGCTTGCGCGGCGTGATAAAGCCTGGTGGTACGCTGGCCTGGCGACAGTCGGTTCGGTTGCCGGAGCTGTATTCGGTTACTACATAGGTCTGTTTTTGTTTGACCAGGTGGCACAGCCGATTATTGATTTTTATCATTTTCAGGAAAAGTTCGAGCATGTGAAAGAACTCTTCAATGAGTACGGCATATGGATAATCTTTGTTGCCGGCTTTTCACCCATACCGTACAAGATATTCACCATTGCAGCCGGTGTCGTAGGGATGCCACTGCTACCATTTATCCTCACATCCCTGGTTGCACGCGGCGCACGTTTTTTCCTGGTTGCCGGTCTTGTTTATGCCGGCGGGGACAAGATTGATGCGGTACTTGAAAAGCGGGTGGAACAGATAGGCTGGGCGACTGTCATAATCATTGTGCTGGCGATCATCATCTATAAGCTAATGTCTTAAGGAGCCTTTTATCTGTTCAGGAATTTGTAACATACGTCTAATGCTTCCGGCTTGTGCGGTATTGTTTATCGCACAAGCCATGCTAGTACGTATAGTTCATGGCGCAACTCTGAATATGTTAGATCGAAATAAACTTTTCCGGGATACATCAAGGATGCCTGAATGATGTATAAAAGAGTTTGCAAATTCTCAGGTTTTACGCTGTTAGTATTGATGCTGCTTTTCCTCAGCAGCTGCAATTCCAGTAACAAAAAATATGACTATAGCAAGCGGACGATGCCAGACGCCAGGTACGGCACGGTATACACGGTTCAGCGCGGCGATACGTTGTACAGTATATCCTGGGCGATCAAACAGGATTTTCGTAAGGTAGCAAGCTGGAACAGCATCAGATCGCCTTACGTGATCCATCCCGGGCAACGCCTGCGCATGTATCCGCCGTCAAAGAAAGCGACGAAAAAGAGCAGTACATCAAACAGTCGACAAGCGTCATCATCGGCCAGTACAGCAAAAAAACCGGCTAAATCTAAAAGTTATAAACAGAAAGTACCGACGGCCAAAGTTAAACGCTGGGGTTGGCCAACGGTCAGTCGACAGGTTACCTCGCGCTACTCGCCATCTGCAGGTAGGGACGGGATAGACATCAGTGGAAATTTTGGTGATGCGGTTTATGCAACAGCCGCTGGCCAAGTGGTTTATGCGGGTAGTGGACTAAGGGGCTATGGAAAGCTTATTATAATAAAACATAACAAAACCTATCTAAGTGCCTATGCACACAATGCAAGCATTCTTGTTGCTGAAGGACAGAATGTTAAGGCGGGAAAAAAGATAGGTAAGATGGGCAGCAGTGGAAAAGGCAGGGCCGAACTTCATTTTGAGATAAGGAAGGATGGCAAGCCGGTGAATCCTGCTAATTATCTGTAATCAGGAGAGGGGATACAGAATGTTTCAAGGGTTGATTTCATGAATTGGTCAGATGATACCAGTACTCAGAGTGTTGAACTGAAACGGACTGACAGAACAGATGGATGAATTAGAGACAAAGACTGCTGCGGTTACCCCGCTGAAGCCAGCTTATGCTGCATCACCCGGGGTCGATGCTACACAGTTATATCTGCGCGAGATCGGTTTCTCTGAACTCCTCACTGCCGAGGAGGAAGTCTACTTTGGCCGCCTGACCAGGAAAGGCGACATGGAAGCCCGCAACAAGATGATTGAGAGCAACCTCCGCCTGGTGGTAAAGATATCTCGCCGTTATCTCAATCGTGGCCTGCCCCTGCTTGATCTTATTGATGAAGGGAACCTTGGTCTCATTCGTGCTGTTGAGAAATTTGATCCGGAACGAGGTTTTCGTTTTTCTACCTATGCGACATGGTGGATCAGGCAAACGATTGAGCGTGCACTGATGAACCAGACGCGGACAATCCGCCTGCCGGTACATGTGCTGAAAGAAATGAATGTTTATCTGCGCGCAGCCAAAGAGCTGACGCAGCAACTCAGTCATGAACCAAATGCAAATGAAATTGCCGAGTTCCTTGATGTCCCGGTTGCGGATGTCAAGAAAATGCTCGATAAGAAGGAGCGAATCAGCTCATTTGATGCGCCAGTCGATGGTGATGGAGAGCGATCGCTGCTTGATGCAATCCCCGATGAATCTTCTTCTGACCCTGCATCCCTGCTGCAGACCGATCAGGTTGCGAAACACCTGGATTTCTGGCTGGATAGCCTGTCTGACAAGCAGCGCGAAGTAATCTTACGCCGTTTCGGTTTACGTGGCCATGATGTGGCGACGCTGGAGCAGGTGGGTGATGAGGTGGGTGTGACGCGCGAGAGAGTCCGGCAGATCCAGGTTGAGGCGCTGAAGAAACTGCGCAAGTCGCTAGAACGTGATGGTTATTCGATGGATACGCTGTTGTAGTTTTCAGTTTTTGTTTAGTTTTTAGTTCTCAACATGAAACTTGAAACTATTTTTCCATTATCAACGCTGCCAGCACCAGGCGGTCTTCACCAAGTAGAATATTATACGTATGACAGGCGGCTTCGGTTGTCATGATCTCTACCCCGGTACCTTGCTGGATGGCTTCAAGGCTAAGCAATGGATCAAGCAGGTGGTGTTTCTTTCCGGTGCCGATCAATATGATATCTGCCTGGTAAGTCAATAGTTCACTGATAGCTTCTGTGGTCAGCTGTTCAGGGTGCTGTACTGGCCAGTTTTCATCCAGGCTATCTGCCGTCACAATTAAACTGTTGCGATATGTCTCGTTATTAATGGTTATGCTGTCCGGCTCAAAGGCGCGGATCGTGTTCACATTTGGTGTGTGCTGCTGATGAAGCTTCATCGACACTTCCTTGTTGCGTTGTGGTTGGCGTATTTTGCGCAGAGGCCTGTCTGCTGCTAGTTATACCTCCTCGAGTGAAAAAAAACAGCATGTTTTATATTTTTGGGCGGTAAAACTTTCATCAACGTGATGGTAATCGCTGAATGAAGAAAGAAGATTTCATTGCTGAAAATAGCTAAATGCCTGATTGATTTTATAGTGGCAAATCGACTAGAATCGCTGCAGTCAGAAACATCTGTTGATTAACGGGAGTAGCTTATCGCAACTCCCGTTTTTCTACGTAATGAACGGAGAAAAACCTTGTCTGTCCCCGCCATCCTGGCCCTGGAAGATGGTAGCCTGTTCCACGGTATATCCGTGGGTGCAACCGGTTATACATCAGGAGAGGTAGTTTTTAACACTTCGATGACCGGCTATCAGGAAATCCTGACTGACCCCTCATACTGTCGCCAATTGGTGACACTGACCTATCCGCATATCGGCAATACCGGTGCAAATAGCGAAGATTTTGAGTCTGACCGCGTACATGCAGCCGGTCTGATTATTCGCGACCTGCCTGATCTGTACAGCAATTTTCGCGCAGAACAGTCACTGCAGTCATTTCTTGAACAGCAGCAGGTGGTTGCCATTGCCGAGATTGATACTCGCCGTCTGACTCGAATCCTGCGTGAAAAGGGTGCCCAGGCGGGCTGCATAGCTGCCGGTGATGATCTGGACGTTGATAAAGTCATCGAAATGGCAAAAGCCTTCCCGGGTTTGAGCGGCATGGACCTGGCGCGTGAAGTGACTACTGATGCACTGATTGCATGGAATGAAGGTGGCTGGAAGCTGGATTCAGGTTACCAGGCAGCTGCTGAGAAGAAATATCGCGTAGTTGCCTATGATTTTGGTGTTAAGCGAAATATTCTGCGTATGCTGACCGACCGCGGCTGCAATGTCACTGTTGTCCCTGCTACCACCCCTGCCAGTGATGTACTGGCAATGAAGCCTGATGGTGTGTTCCTGTCAAACGGTCCGGGTGACCCGGAACCCTGTGACTACGCAATAACAGCCATTGAAGAAATTATCGCCACCGGCATACCTGTCTTTGGCATATGCCTTGGGCACCAGCTGCTTGCACTGGCTTCAGGTGCGCGGACGGAAAAAATGAAGTTTGGACACCATGGCGGTAACCATCCGGTGCAGGATCTCGCCAGCAAACGTGTCATGATCACCAGTCAGAACCACGGTTTTGCCGTAGCGGAAAGTGATTTGCCAGGTAATCTCAGGGTGACGCATAGATCGCTGTTTGACAAATCTATCCAGGGTATCGAAAGAGTAGATCACCCTGCATTTTCTTTCCAGGGTCATCCAGAAGCCAGTCCGGGCCCGCATGATGTTAGCCCGTTGTTTGACCGCTTCATTGAAAATATAAATAACAGCAAATATAACGAGACAGATTCATAACAGCATGCCACGTCGTGAAGATATAAAAAGTGTACTTATCATTGGTGCTGGCCCGATCATTATCGGCCAGGCCTGTGAGTTTGATTATTCGGGTGCCCAGGCCTGTAAGGCCCTGAAGGAAGAGGGCTACCGGGTGATTCTGGTTAACTCCAATCCAGCGACCATTATGACTGATCCCGGTATGGCCGATGCGACCTATATCGAGCCGATAAGCTGGGAGTATGTAGCAAAGATTATTGAGATAGAACGACCTGATGTGCTGTTGCCAACGATGGGTGGTCAGACCGCACTGAACTGTGCTCTTGACCTGGTAAAAGAAGGTGTACTCGAACGTTACGGTGTCGAGATGGTCGGCGCATCGCGTGAAGCGATCGACAAGGCAGAAGACCGTGAGCTGTTTCGCCAGGCTATGGAGACAATCAACCTGGAAACTGCACGTGGTGCTATCGTCCATAATATAGAAGAGGCAGAACAGATTCTGGCCATGGTCGGTTTCCCTGCCATTATCCGCCCGTCATTTACCATGGGTGGAACCGGCGGTGGTATTGCTTATAACCGCGAAGAGTATTTCAACCTCTGCGAGCTTGGCTTTGATGCCTCACCAACCAATGAATTGCTGATTGAAGAATCGATACTCGGCTGGAAAGAGTTCGAGATGGAAGTCGTCAGAGACCACGCTGATAACGTCATCATCGTCTGCTCGATTGAAAATTTTGATCCCATGGGTGTGCATACCGGTGATTCCATTACCGTCGCCCCGGCACAGACGCTGACAGATAAAGAATACCAGATCATGCGCGATGCCAGCATCGCCGTATTGCGTGAAATCGGCGTCGATACTGGCGGCTCGAATGTTCAGTACGCGATAAATCCTGATGATGGTCGTATGATCGTGATTGAGATGAATCCACGCGTGTCACGTTCCTCTGCACTGGCTTCCAAGGCTACCGGGTTTCCGATTGCAAAAGTCGCAGCCAAGCTTGCTGTGGGTTACACACTTGATGAACTGCAGAACGAAATTACCGGCGGTGCAATGCCGGCCTCATTCGAACCCAGCATCGACTATGTAGTAACCAAGTTCCCTCGTTTTGATTTTGAAAAATTCCCTGCTGCGGACAGTGTGCTGACCACGCAGATGAAGTCTGTCGGCGAGGTAATGGCGATTGGCAGAACATTCCAGGAGTCCCTGCACAAGGCACTGCGCGGGCTCGAAATCGGTACCGACGGGTTCGATGAGATTTGCACCGAAACGGAAGCGGATGAGCTGAAATCAACGTTGTACCGGGAGCTGCGTATTCCGGGCTGCTATCGCATCTGGTACCTGGCAGAGGCCATTCGTTTCGGCATGTCCCTGGACGAGATTCATGAGCTGACTCGAATCGATATGTGGTTCCTGCACCAGATTGAACAGCTGATCCTGATAGAGCAGGATATTCGAGGACTGGCTATAGACTCGCTGTCGGCTGAGCAGATACGGTCATGGAAGCGCAAAGGTTTTTCTGATTTGCGCCTGGCAAGACTGCTGGGTATGCGTGAACAGGAATTCCGCTCGATCCGTCATTCGCATAATATTCGCCCGGTGTATAAGCGTGTAGACACCTGTGCAGCTGAATTTGCCACATCAACGGCCTATCTCTATTCAACCTATGAAGAAGAGTGTGAGTCAAACCCCGACAGCAGCAACAAGATCATGGTTCTTGGTGGCGGACCTAACCGCATCGGGCAGGGCATAGAATTCGATTACTGCTGCGTACATGCAGCACAGGTCTGCCGAGAAGATGGCTATCAGACCATTATGGTTAACTGTAACCCGGAGACTGTATCAACGGACTTTGACACCTCTGACCGCCTTTATTTCGAGCCATTGACGCTGGAAGACGTACTGGAAATTATCCATCTTGAGAACCCCACCGGGATTATCGTGCAATACGGTGGGCAGACGCCATTGAAGCTGGCAGAAAATCTTGAAGCGGCCGGGGCAAAAATAATTGGTACCTCTCCGGATTCTATAGACCTGGCTGAAGACAGAGAACGATTTCAGAAACTGGTTGAAGACCTTGGCTTGCTGCAACCTCCCAACCGTATCGCCCGCAGCCGTGAAGAAGCGCTGGTCGGCGCAGGTGAAATTGGTTTTCCACTTGTCGTCAGACCGTCCTATGTACTCGGCGGCAGGGCAATGGAGATCGTACATAACATAGAAGACCTGGATAACTATATGCAGGTCGCCATCCAGGTATCCAATGATTCGCCCGTGCTGCTTGATCGTTTTCTAAATGATGCCATCGAGGTTGACCTTGATGCGGTGTGTGACGGCAAAGACGTGGTGATTGGCGGCATTATGGAGCATATTGAAGAAGCAGGCGTGCACTCAGGCGACTCTTCCTGCTCACTGCCCCCGTTCAGCCTGTCAGCAACTATTCTTCAACAACTGCGTGAGCAGGCCACCAGTCTTGCACTAGCCATTGGTGTACGCGGCCTGATGAATATCCAGTTTGCCGTCAAAGGCGATGATATCTATCTGCTCGAGGTTAATCCTCGCGCTTCCCGAACCGTACCGTTTGTATCTAAAGCAACATCGCGGCCGCTGGCAAAAATTGGCGCTCGCTGTATGACGGGCATCAGCCTGGCGGATCAGGGAGTTACCGGTGAAATTATTCCGGATTATTATTCAGTCAAAGAAGCCGTTTTCCCGTTTATCAAATTTCCCGGTGTTGACCCGGTACTTGGTCCAGAGATGAAATCAACCGGTGAAGTAATGGGTGTTGGTAAAAGCTTTGGCGAGGCCTTTGACAAGGCACAGAAAGCAGCGGGCGCCCAGGTACCTGAGAAAGGCAATGCCTTCATCAGTGTGCGAGATGTTGATCAGCCTAGAGTGATAGAGGTGGCTCGTTACCTTTCCGGGCATGGTTTTGAAATCCTCGCTACACGCGGTACTGCGAAGGTGATTGAAGCCGCTGGAATCAAGGTCAAGAAGGTAAACAAGGTTCTCGAAGGGCGACCACATATCGTTGATATGATTAAGAATGATGAAATTGATATTGTCATCAACACCACCGAAGGAAAGCAAAGCCTCAAAGACTCGTATACCATACGCAGAGAGGCATTACTGCATAAGGTAACTAATTTCACTACAGTGGCTGCAGCCAAGGCAGCTGTTGAAGCGCATCGCTCAAGTAGAGAAGTTACCATCTATAAGTTACAGGATCTGCATAAGAGCATTAATTAGATCGCTGTAATCTGAATAAAATCTGAATGTTTTTTAGGATGGAATTGAAATGAACAGTTTGCCATTGACCAGCCAGGGCGCTGAGCGTTTACGTGAAGAACTGAAGCGGCTGAAGACAGTAGATCGCCCGAGGATCATTGATGCCATAGCCGAGGCACGTGCGCATGGGGATCTGTCTGAAAATGCAGAGTATCACGCAGCGCGAGAAGAGCAGGGCTTCATCGAAGGTCGTATTAAGGAATTAGATAGCTCTCTGGGTTTGGCACAGATCATCGATCCAACCTCCCTGGATACCGGCGGGCGCATTGTTTTCGGTGCAACCGTCGAGTTGTTCAACATCGCAACAGAAGACGAAGTCACCTACCAGATAGTTGGCAATCTTGAGTCAAATATCGAGAAACTAAGGATATCTATCAGCTCTCCAATCGCCCGTGCACTTATAGGCAAGGAAGAGGGCGATGAGGCCGATGTTCAAACTCCGGGTGGTGTAACGACCTATGAGATATTGAGTGTCAAATACATCTGATTCTGTTGTTTCCCATCCTCGCGGGAAGCTTTTCAACAGAGTACTGCTTAATCTCCAGCGTATCGTTCTGACATTCTGGATCGGTGGTATGTGGGCAGTGGGTTATCTTGTTGTACCGGTACTGTTCCAGCAGCTGCCAACCCCGCAGATGGCAGGCAGCCTGGCCGGGTCTTTGTTCATCCTGCTGAGTTGGTCGGGAATCATTTCTGCCCTGCTTCTCATTCTTATTTATTCTTTTATTGATCGGGCAAAATGGCGTTTTGCTGTACTACTGTTGATCGTCGTATTTATTACCACCAACCTGTTTTTTTTGACACCCGAAATTGCTACTCTGAGGGAAACAGCTGGAACTGCTTTGCAAAATGACCCGCAATTACACAGTAGATTTGCACTTTTGCACGGCATTGCCAGTGGTCTTTACCTGCTGGTAAGTTTGCTTGGCTTATTACTTGTCATCCGCCAGCCGGAAAGCGTTTCCTGATTAGCTGCTGGTGCAGGGCTCTGTTTAACAGTGACCCTGTAGCGCGATGATCAGGAAGGTAGTTTAATTTTGTTTTTTTCACTGGGACGGTAAATTATCAGCACCTTGCCAATCTGCTGAACTTCATCTGCACCGGTCGCTGAACAGATATCCTGGGCAAATTTTCTGCGCAATTCTCGGTTGTCACTGGAAATCTTAATTTTCAATATTTCATGATGATCCAGTGTCGACTCGAGTTCAGCCATCACCGAATCGCTTAGGCCAGAGCCACCAATAGTGACAATTGCAGGTAACGGATGTGCCAGGCCACGTAAATATTTTATTTGTTGGCGATTAAGGGACATTTAAACTCCGGGTGGTATTTTGCAAAAAGTCGAGCAGCGCATTCTACAATGATTAACGTAGATTATCTTGTCTTCAGTGGTTGGTTTATTTTTTTATATTTTGTATTGTGCTAGCGCACTGCTGATTGTTTCGCCCATAAAAGGCGAAAACTTAGTAAAAAACTTGATCGAAGAACAAAAGAATAGTTCCGACTGTGCGCTAGCACGAATAACGGTCCCAAGAAACGTCGATTGAAACGATATGCATGGTTATAATGCCAAATCTTATCTGCGCCTAAGTGCGATCAATATCCTCCTCCAACCCCCGGCCAGCTAATGAACACAATCACAGGAAGCAGAAAATGAGTTCTGGTAAGAAGCACCGTTTTGGCAATGAATGGATGAATGAACATGTCAATGACAGTTATGTCAAAAAGGCCAAAAAAGCCGGCTACCGCGCCAGATCTGCTTTTAAGCTGGAAGAAATCGATAAAAAGGACAAATTGCTTCGCCCTGGTTTGAATGTTGTCGATCTTGGTGCGGCACCGGGTGGCTGGTGTCAGTATGCGCGTAAACGGCTGGGCAAAAAGAGTCGCCTGGTTGCTGTAGATCTTTTACCAATTAAAGCAATCGAAGGGGTACAGATCATTGAGGGAGACTTTACTGATGAGGAAGTCCGGCTGCAAATCAATGAGATGTTTGAGAATCAGCCGATTGACCTTGTGTTATCAGATATGGCCCCCAATATAAGTGGTATAGCATTAGCTGACCAGGCCCGCTCGATCGGTATGGCAGAAGGCGTGCTCGACTGGAGTTGCTCGGTACTGGCCACGGATGGCGCCTTACTGATGAAGGTATTTCAGGGTAGCGGTATCGATCAGTTGCGCAAAGAAATTTTAACGAACTTTCGCTCACTGGCTGTAAGAAAACCCGGCGCATCGCGGTCCCGCAGTGCTGAGGTTTATTTACTAGCTCGGGGTTTTAAAGGCAGTTCTATGTGATTTGGTATAGGTGATTTTTTGCACTGAATATAGTGTTACAGGTAGAAAAAATGCATTGCGGCAGGCCAAACTAGCTTATTGGCATGAGATGTCCGTTGTTTAATAGGTGTTTTGTTATTGAAACACGTTAGTCAGCAAGGCAGAATAGAAGGCCTTGCAGCTCATTTCTCTAATCATTGAGGCAGTAGTTTGAATAATCTCTCGAAAAATCTTGTCATGTGGCTGGTCATCGCTGTTGTTCTAATGACCATCTTTAATAATTTTGCCCCGCGTCAGGGTGGTAATTCCACGCAACTTGAATATTCCTCCTTTCTGGCAGATGTAAAGCAGGGCCAGGTGAGCAAAGTGGTTATTGCTGGCCAGAACATCACTGCAACGCGTCAGGATGGCACCACTATTAAGACCTTTGCGCCGAATGATCCGGATTTGATCAATGACCTGTTGAAAAATGGCGTGGTCGTTGAGGCGAAGGAACCTGAACAGCCTTCTTTACTGATGAGTATCTTTATCAGCTGGTTCCCGCTGTTGCTGCTGATCGGTGTATGGATATTCTTCATGCGTCAAATGCAGGGTGGCGGCGGTCGAGGCGCTATGAGCTTCGGCAAAAGCAAAGCCCGCATGCTGACAGAAGACAAGAACAAAGTAACCTTCGAAGATGTTGCCGGTGTTGAAGAAGCCAAGGAAGAGGTCGCTGAACTGGTTGAGTTCCTGCGTGATCCTTCCCGTTTTCAGAAGCTTGGTGGGAAAATCCCGCGCGGCGTCTTGATGACGGGTTCTCCGGGAACAGGTAAAACTCTTTTGGCGCGAGCGATCGCCGGTGAAGCAAAGGTACCGTTCTTTACCATTTCAGGTTCAGATTTTGTGGAAATGTTCGTCGGCGTTGGTGCCTCACGTGTCCGGGACATGTTTGAACAGGCGAAAAAACATGCGCCCTGTATTATTTTTATCGATGAAATCGACGCAGTCGGTCGTCATCGCGGTGCCGGTCTCGGTGGTGGTCATGACGAGCGCGAACAGACTTTGAACCAGCTGCTGGTCGAAATGGACGGTTTTGAAGGCAATGATGGTGTAATCGTTATTGCGGCGACCAACCGGCCGGATGTACTTGATCCTGCCCTGCTTAGACCAGGCCGTTTTGATCGCCAGGTTTATGTGCCGCTGCCTGATATTCGCGGCCGTGAACAAATTCTTAAAGTTCACATGCGTAAAGTGCCGATTGATGATGATGTTGATGCCAGCATTATTGCCCGAGGCACACCGGGTTTTTCCGGTGCCGATCTTGCCAACCTGATCAACGAGGCAGCACTGTTTGCTGCCCGTGCGAACTTGCGCACGGTTAAAATGGAGCAGTTCGAGCTGGCCAAAGACAAGATTATTATGGGTGTAGAGCGACGTTCTCTCATCATGCCGGAAGAAGAAAGGCGCAATACGGCATATCATGAAGCAGGACATGCTGTCGTCGCCAAGGCTCTACCCGGAACTGACCCGGTACACAAAGTGACTATTATTCCTCGCGGTCGGGCCCTGGGTGTCACCATGCAGCTGCCTGTCGAAGACCGTTATAGCCACACGCGCAGCAGCTTGCTATCGACTATTGCGGTGCTGATGGGCGGACGTATCGGTGAAGAAGTCTTCATGAATCAGATGACCACCGGCGCATCGAACGATTTTGAACGCGCTACCGAGATGGCCAGGAATATGGTCGTGCGCTGGGGCATGAGTGACCTGATGGGCACACGTGTTTATGGCGAGAATGAAAGTGAGGTATTTCTTGGTCGCGATGTGACGACACACAAGAATCTCAGTAATTCTACCGCTGAACTGGTGGATAAGGAAATTCGTCGAATTGTTGATGAGCAATACTCACGGGCTCGCCAGATTATTGAAGAAAACCGGGACAAGGTTGAAATCATGGCCAAGGCTTTGCTTGAGTGGGAAACCATTGACGCAGACCAGATCAACGACATTATGGATGGCAAAGATCCGCGCCCACCGGCTGACGATCCTGGCAAGGGGACATCCAGTGATGATTCTGCCAGTGACAAGAGTGACAAAAAAAGCGCTGAACCAAAAATGGACGAGCCCGCCGGCGAGCACTAAATTATTTAATTTAAAATGAATCAGCATGCAGATAGCTTCCCGCTATTACAGGCGGGGCGGACAGCTATCATGGGCATTCTCAATATGACCCCCGATTCCTTTTCGGATGGGGGTCTTTTTTGTTCTGTCAGCACGGCGGTTGATCATGCAGCCCGGATGATTGCAGAAGGAGCCGATATTATAGATATCGGCGGTGAGTCTACCCGGCCAGGAGCCAGCCCTGTTTCTGCGGATGAAGAAATGGAGCGCGTAATACCGGTTATTGAAGCGGTATCGCAGCGTTTCAGTGCGACGATCTCCATCGATACATCGAAAGCTGAAGTAATGGAGTCTGCAGTCAATGCAGGTGCCGGGATGATTAATGATGTACGGGCACTGACAGAAGCAGGTGCCCTTGGGGCTGCAGCTAAATTGGCAGTCCCCGTTTGCCTCATGCATATGCAGGGGCAGCCAGAAACCATGCAGGAAAAGCCTGAGTATTCGGACGTTACTGCTGAAGTCAGGAAATTTTTGTCTCAGCGTGTAGACCAGTGTCTTCAGGCCGGCATTAATATGAGCAACTTGATACTGGATCCCGGTTTCGGTTTTGGCAAGACACAAAAACAGAACTTCAGGCTTTTGAATGAGCTCGATGACATCAGGCTAAGCGGCCTGCCGATTCTGGCTGGGCTTTCGCGTAAGAGTATGATCGGGCAAACGCTGGGTATAGAGGTTAATGAAAGGCTATATGCAAGCATCGCGCTGGCCTTGCTGGCAATGAGGAATGGTGCCAATATTTTACGCGTACATGATGTCAGGGAGACCTGTGAAGCCATTCGTATGGTTGAAGCTGTAGTAACTGAGAAGCTATAGAAACTGAGAAAAACGAGAGAGTACAGAGCTGATGAAATTTTTTGGTACAGACGGAATAAGAGGGCGGATGGGTGAAGAGCCCATTACTCCATCGACGGTAATGAAGCTTGGCTGGGCACTCGGTAATGTACTCGGCAACAGTGGCGATAGCCGCGGTAAGATAATTATAGGAAAAGATACCCGTGTATCCGGTTATCTGCTTGAGTCGGCAATGGAAGCCGGTCTCATATCGGCCGGTGTTGATGTAAGTCTGCTGGGGCCGATGCCGACCCCGGGAATTGCTTACCTGGCAAGAACAGCCCGTGCCCAGGCCGGAGTAGTTATCAGCGCCTCACATAATCCGTATTACGATAATGGCATCAAATTCTTTTCACCCGCCGGTGAGAAATTACCCGATAATACAGAAAGGGCGATAGAAGCGATGATGCTGCAGCCGGTCAAAACTGTTGACTCACGTGATCTTGGCAAGGCTACACGCTATCCGGATGCTGCTGGACGCTATATTGAATACTGCAAGGCAACAATTGCCAATCATGTTGCCCTGGATGACCTGAATATCGTCCTCGACTGTGCTAATGGTGCCAGTTACCACATTGCACCCAGTGTGTTGTCTGAACTGGGCGCCAAATTACACGTCATCGGTGATGAACCTGATGGCTTTAATATCAACGAAGGGTTTGGCGCAACAGATCCCGCTGCATTACAGGCTGAAGTATTGAAACGGGGTGCAGACCTTGGCATTGCGCTGGACGGCGATGGCGATCGGGTGATAATGGTTGATCATCAGGGTGAGATTGTGAACGGTGACAAACTGATTCTTATCATGGCGATGGCAAGGGCCCGCCGTGGAGAACTGCAGGGCGGTGTCGTCGGTACAGTGATGAGTAATCTCGGCATGGAACAGGCGCTGCGTGCCAATAACATCGAATTCATGCGCGCAGCAGTAGGTGACCGTTATGTGCTGGATATGATGAAGGCCAACGGCTGGCAACTTGGCGGTGAAGCCTCAGGTCATGTTATCTGCCTTGATAAATCCACCACAGGCGACGGCATCGTTGCAGCACTGGAAGTCTTGCAGGTCATGTACGACAGCGGAAAATCACTGGCAGAACTCGCAACTGTGATGGAAACCTGCCCGCAGATGATGATCAATGTTGAAATTACTCGCGGTGTCGATATAACAGAGAATGCACGCATCAGGGATGCTGTGACCTCGGCAGAAGCTGAATTGGCTGACCGTGGGCGTGTTGTTTTACGCCCGTCAGGAACAGAACCTCTGATTAGAGTGATGATAGAAGGTGTCGATGCTGCTGAAGTGAAAAGCCAGTGTGAGTCACTTGCTGCCGTTGTTCGTGAAGCAGCCAGGATGAATTAGTTATACAATTCAAAGGTATATCTATAAATTAAACGCGTAAATATCGTCTATTTAAGTACCGCATGGGATTCAGGGCCCGGGTACTGCATTCGTTTTAGGGCAATCCAGCCTGAATTCTGAATGAAATCGACTAACGCGTTTCAATGGTGAAAACTCTAACGCTAGTTATCCAGCGCGGTCTGCAATATTTTTAAATAAAACGCATTCAATTATGAAATACGCTGAGAAACCAATTCACATTGATTTTCAGGCGCTTCACGAGTACCATTGCGCCCCCATTAGTTATGGTCTAAATAAAACAGGATATAAGGAGTAATTTAATGCGTCGTCCCCTGGTTGCTGGTAACTGGAAGATGAATGGTGACTCAGAGAGCACCACTAGCCTGATCAACGGTATTGCTGATGGTCGAGATGATGTGACCGCAGCGGAAGTTCTTGTTTGTCCTCCCTATATACTGATTCCACGTGCAGCAGATGCATTAAATGGGCAAGCTGATATTGTTCTCGGTGCACAGGACCTGGATATTAACCAGAACGGTGCATTTACTGGCCAGATATCAGCGGCAATGCTGGTAGATGCCGGTTGTGAATATGTCATTGTTGGACACTCAGAACGACGCGCTATCTATGGCGAAAGTGATCAGGACGTTGCCAACAAGTTCAAAGTCGCGCAGGACGGCGGTTTGATACCTGTTTTGTGTGTAGGCGAGACACTTGAAGAAAGAGAATCCGGCAACACCGAGTCTGTTGTTGCACGCCAAATTCAGGCAGTGATTGATCTCGTTGGCATTGATAATTTTGACAATGCAGTGATTGCCTATGAGCCAGTCTGGGCGATAGGCACAGGCAAAACAGCCACACCGGAAATGGCCCAGGAAGTTCATAAATTTATCCGTGATATGTTATCTACCCTGAACACGGGTGTTGCAGATAATCTGCGCCTTCTCTATGGCGGCAGCATGAATGCGGGAAATGCTGAATCCCTTATCGGTATGGCAGATATCGATGGTGGCCTTATTGGTGGTGCTTCGCTGCAGGCCGAAAGCTTCCTTGCAATTTGCAAGGCAGCCAACTGAGCAATCTTTTCTGATCAAAAATTATGATTAATATTCTGATAGCAATACACGTACTTGTTGCCGTAGCCATCGTCGTGCTGGTACTGGTTCAGCACGGTAAAGGGGCTGATGCAGGTGCTGCGTTTGGCGGTGGTGGAGGCGGTGCTTCCGGTTCGCTGTTCGGTAGCCAGGGATCAGCTAATTTCCTCTCTCGTACGACTGCAGTCCTTGCTACGGTTTTCTTTTTGACCAGTCTTTCGCTGACTTACCTTTACAGCAAGTCTGCAAAGCCAACCAGTGTTACCGATACGGTGATGCAGGAGATGGTGCAGCCTGCTGCTGAAAAAACAGAACAAATACCTCCTGCACCTGAAAGCCAGCTTAAAGGTTTGAATACAGACATACCTGCAATGCCTGGTGAAGCAACAACAGAAAATGTTAATGACGGTGCAACGACAACTTCAGATGTACCGGCACTACCTGCAGTGCCTGGTGAAACTGAACCCGGAAACAAGGAATAAGATATTGCCGAAGTGGTGGAATTGGTAGACACGCCGTCTTGAGGGGGCGGTGACGCAAGTCGTGCCGGTTCGAGTCCGGCCTTCGGCACCATTTATATAAGAACTTTAGCCAGTGGACGTGTTGTAAAGTTTCTTTTACCAACAATAAAAAATACTTGTGCTGCAATTCTTTTGCAGATTATAAGTCATTGATTAATAATAATATCTTTGTCTTGGTCTGGCTTGACACAAGGACTGAGTCGTCCTAGACTGAGCGCTTCGCTTTTAGTTTTTGCAAGCGCGATCAGAACTGGAGGGTAAGCTCAACGCCACATGGCTGAGCCAGAATATAAAAAATGACCATGCTTGAAAACTACATACCCATTCTGGTGTTCATTTCTGTTGGTGTTATGTTCGGTGTTTTGCCCATCCTGTTTGGCAAAATTTTCAGCATGTTGCTTAAAGTCGATAAGCCTAATGCGGAAAAACTCTCTCCCTTTGAATGTGGTTTTGATGAATTTGAAGATGCGCGGATAAAGTTTGACGTGCGCTACTACCTGGTCGCCATACTGTTCATTATATTCGATCTCGAAATTGCCTTTCTTTTCCCCTGGGCCGTAGTGCTTCAGGAAGAATCTGTTGGAATGTTTGGTTTTGTATCGATGATGATATTTCTCGCAATTCTTGTGATTGGTTTCATCTATGAATGGTTAAAAGGAGCGCTGGAATGGGAGTAAATGAAGGCGTGGCAGAAAAAGGCTGGGCAGTAACCAGTGCTGATAGCCTGATCAACTGGGCACGCACAGGATCTATGTGGCCGGTAACATTCGGCCTTGCCTGCTGTGCAGTTGAAATGATGCAGGCGGGCGCTGCCCGTTACGATCTTGATCGCTTTGGCGTGATCTTCCGCCCTAGTCCTCGGCAATCGGACGTGATGATTGTTGCGGGTACGCTGGTCAACAAGATGGCCCCGGCACTGCGCAAGGTCTACGACCAGATGCCCGAGCCAAAATGGGTTATTTCTATGG
>JASJFV010000354.1:0-4242 GCA_033791885.1 Gammaproteobacteria bacterium
TGGCTGGAAGATGGTTTAAGTGACAACACGCTGTTAGCTTATCGGCGTGATCTGGTTGGATTCGCTGTCTGGTTGAAGAAGAATAAGCAGCAGCAGATTGACCAGAAAACCGAAACGGAAAGAGAAAATATACAGCTATACCTGGCTTACAGGGTACAGCGTGGTGCAAGCCCGAGATCTGCTGCGCGTTTGCTGTCAACTCTGCGTCGCTATTACCGCTACCAGATCAGAGAGGGCAGGCGCAGTGAAGATCCCACCAGGGACATTGACGCACCACGAATAGGACGCCCTTTACCGGATACGCTCTCTGAAGAACAGGTAATGGATCTGCTTGCTGCACCGGATACAGTAACAGTGCGCGGTCTGCGAGACCGGGCGATGCTGGAAGTTCTTTATTCAACCGGTTTGAGGGTGTCTGAGCTGGTAGGTCTGTCGATGCAGCAGATTAACTTACAGGCGGGTGTATTGCGTGTGCTAGGAAAGGGTTCAAAGGAAAGAATAGTGCCGCTTGGCGAAGTCGCAGAAGACTGGATGAGAGATTACCTGGCAGATGGCAGGCCGGAATTGATTGCGCAGTATAGCAGCGACGTTGTTTTTTCAGGCAGGGCCGGCAAACCTCTTACACGCCAGGCCTTCTGGTATGCAATAAAAAAATACGCTGTTAGAGCAGGGATCAATACACATTTATCCCCGCACACACTAAGACACGCATTTGCCACTCACCTTCTTAACCATGGTGCTGACCTGCGTGTGGTGCAGATGCTGCTGGGACATTCTGATTTATCCACAACGCAGATTTACACGCACGTTGCGCGCGAAAGACTTAACAAACTCCATCAACAGCACCATCCCAGGGGCTGAAAAAGAGCATGTTACGGCTTACGTATCAGGTTTTATGTAATCCTTAAACAACATACCATTTTAATTGCACTCCCTGGGGGATTCGAACCCCAATTGCCAGCGAGAGAGGGAAGGCATGATTTCTCGAAACGAAACACAAACGATACGAGGAGTAATGCAATAGATTTTCTTGATTATGTTATCGATAAGTTTCCATTCCGGATCAAGTATGTACACACCGATAATGGTCACGAATTTCAGTCAAAGTTTCATTGGCACTGTGAAGACAGCGGCATCATACATCGCTATATAAAGCCCGCAAGTCCTCATCTCAATGGAAAAGTCGAACGATCTCACTTGACGGATAAACAGGAGTTTTACCAGTTACTTACTTACACTGGAGACAGAAATTTAAAGAAGCAGCTAGCTGAGTGGGAGGCGTTTTATAACTATCACCGACCTCATTCATCGTTGAAAGGAAAAACACCTTATGAAATACTCAAAAAGAAGTTAGCCGCATAGCGGTAATTGTCAGGCGAGGTTTGTTGCCACACAACTAACTATTTAATAGCACTTTAACAAGGGCATTCGATGCATCGTCGATATCTTTCAATGGGTGTTGATTGCAATAGTTATCTATCCAGATAAATAACTCAGCATTATCACTACCTTTCAGAAAATCTTTTTCATAGCCATAAGAATTTGTTGCTGATAGATAGCCGAGTACCCATGCTTGATTGGTAAATGTTATCACGCTAGCTTCTTTTCTATCTTTAGCCCATGTATCGCATGACTTACCACCTTGTCCAAGCATCATAGCACCATACCCAGATGTGCTAACCAGTACAGCTGCTAATACTAATACCTTAATTATATTTTTCATGCTTAACCTCAAGCTTCTCTTTTTATACTTTTTATATATGGATGACTGAATTCAAGTAATACGTTACTTGCCATCCTTATATGCAGGTAATTCCAGTGTTTGATATTGAATCTGGGTGCGATATTGGGTCAACCGCAATCCACATACCACGCATCTTGGGTCAATGGATTTCGACGACATATTTTTCCTGAATTCCAGCACCTCTTTTTTGGGGAAGTAATGCATATGGTCAGTGTGCAAAGCATAGTCAATTCTAGATTTGAATAGTTTCTTCTTCTTTTTAAGAAACGGAATTAAATTGCTATCTTCTATTTTTATAAATCGGCTCAACACCTGTAAATTCTCCAAATATGACATTAAGTAATTAATATTTTTCGTATGATTGCTTCCGATAACTATAAAATAGTATAAAAATACCAATAGTCAACAAAAATATACCGTTCATATAAATTAATACACCGCTTATCCATTCTCGATAAACGGTTGCATGGATATAAAAATGACTTGTATAGCTGGATAGCTGCCGTCCCCCTTAATAAAGAAAAAACACCCCGCGGGGTGATTATCAAGGTATTTGTTTTTGGCCAGTCCGATGTTCTGTGCGAAAAAAAACCGCCATATAAGACGGTTTTTAATTATATGCATGATGCAAATATTGGTGGTACTGAATGACGAATGGTTCTGCTAACACAACTGAATTATCTAAAATCGCAATTGCATCGCAGACAGCAAGAGTCGTCCTGCTGGTATGATTTTCACGTTCAGAGTTATTGCCTTCTCCGAACTTTAGACGGATTGCGGGATTATTCCTTGCGAATTGAAGTCATGTTTAGTGTCTCTTGTATGTTCGCTGCCACTACTTGATAAAATATACTATCGCTGCAGCTAAAACTCCGACAACCCCGGCAACTATTGCCATTGTACGTGCTTGCTTTGCAGTATATTCAGCGGATGTGGAGTCGCTAGCTACTTTCACCACATGTTCAGCGACCTCTGTCTCGATCCCAGGGGCTTCATCGCCAGAGTTGGCCATAATCGCTTCGGCTGCCTTTTCCGCTGAATCATTAACTATAGTCCTAAGCTGCTCTTGATCGGCCAGCCAGGATTTTTCGATTTCATGGGCCTTGTTCTTAAGATCATCCAGGCCGGACTGGATAGTTTCTCCAATATGGCCTGCCAGTTCAGCCTGGATAAGGTCGTTGGTCTGCTCCTTACTTGCTTTGATGACCTCTTCACGTAGATCGTGAAGTTGTGTATTACAGGCAATCAGTGTTTCATCCTGTATTCGGGCGGTTTCCTTAACGACACTTTCAGATACCAGTTCCTGTATACGCGCTTCAACCTGCGAAATCACATTATTAGTGATGGTCTCGATGCTTTCTTCCAGTTTCTGGTTGATGGCTGCCTGTACCATTTGCTCAATTTGTTCACTTGAAATAGTTGCTGCAGCTTCAGCTGGCGCTGCTGTGGCTTCAGGTTCACAAACGAGATTATCTATGACTTCTTTCAGGCTTTCGGGAGTAGGTGGCTTGGCGATAGTGCTGTGCGCGCCGATACTCTTTGCCTCAGCAAAATAATTTTCTCCATCATTTGATGTACACATGATAATCGGGATATCGGTGATGCTGTCATCTGCAATGATGGCGCGTGTTGTTTCAAATCCGTCCATACCGGGCATCATGTGATCCATGAAGATGACACTTGGTGCTTTATCAGCATTTTTCAAAAAGTCGAGGGCTTCAGCGCCAGATTCTACGGAGTCGGCCTCGACATTGTATTGCTTCAGCATTTTACTCAGTGAGAAACGGACGGATTTAGAATCGTCGACGATCAGTGCTTTTATTGATGACATGGAGGTATCCTTGCAAGTTTGTGGTAATTATAAAACCAATCTTAGTCAATAATTATTACATTTCCAATAATGCTTCCTTAGCCAGGGGGCTTCTGTACAAATCAGGGTGAAATTGATTGAGATTAATAATACACAGATTGTTCGACGTATCCTTGCGTCTCACCACTACGGGATTAAAGCAAAAGTATGTTCCAGACCTACTTTTTAGACATAACTAGTGGTCTATTATATCTGGGAAAACCAATGTGTCGTTAGCAGGCCAATCTTCAATTCGTACATGCGGAATATCTGGAATACCCCATCCTCACATCATTCCTGATCACCACATCAGTTCATTCCTGGACTGGCAGTAATGCAGATTGGTCCTATACTGAATCCATGAGGGCAACCTCTAGGCAGAAATGCTGTCCCCTTATATCAGCGATATCGGCATCGCTGTAACTCTCAGTTATCAGGGGATTAGGGCTAGTCCACTGGATTATCTGTTCGGGGTTAGGGCTAGCCCTATTAATTTATCAGGTTGCTAGCCTCGTTTCGGAAGTAGCGTTAAACAGATAATTATAATTATCTGCTATCTGCCAACTGCAGTCATAATTTCAAAAAAATGCCCTGTTATAAACAGGGCGAATCCTAGCCTTAGGAGGAGGATAGTTATTCAACAACTTAG
>JASJFV010000355.1:0-18274 GCA_033791885.1 Gammaproteobacteria bacterium
GTAGCTCTCCTCTTGCTGCGTGTTCTCTGCGGTGAAAGGTTTTCGCTTTTTGTCTTGAAACTTTGGACTGCATTTACTGCTTAAACCATTTTTTTATTTTGGCGGCATATACCAGCCTAGGGTACCTGGTTTTGCCAACACTGCCGTTATAACGGGCCAGTGCTTTGCTTGTCTGGCCATTCTCCTTGTCCGTATAGTATTTTAGGATTGTCGTGCCGTAACGCAGATTCATTTGTGGAATAAACAGATTGTCATCCGGATGCCCCAGTTCTTTAATCCAGAAAGGCATGATCTGCATAAGGCCGCGTGCTCCGGCTGGAGAGATGGCAAAACGATCAAAATTGCTTTCAACCTGTATAACTGCGAGAACCAGTTCTGGTTGAAGCCCGGCGCGTACTGCCTCTGCATGTATTGTTTTAAGTAAATCCAGCCGGTAACTGGCATCTGGTATTGTTCTTTTTAAACGGTTTGACATGTCTGTCAACCAGACCTCTGCTGCAATATGGTCTTCAAAACCCTCCGGGCCATACATGGTATTACGCAGCTCCTGTCGCATCTCATCATCAATAACCGGAGCTATAAATTCTTCGGCAACAGCAATATTTACTGTTGTTGTGAGTAAGCATAACAACAGGGAAGGAAGAATGAGGAATCTACTCATATTTACTGTTGCAAAAAACGATTAACCTATATATCCCGCGATACTAGATGCGAGGTGATATCGCTCAGTGCTATATCCTGTGCTTCGTCCTCGGTGCGTGACTTATACTCCACGAAACCATTTTTAAGACCGCGTTCGCCGATAACGATACGATGTGGTATTCCAATCAGTTCCATATCAGCAAACATGACCCCCGGGCGTTCATTGCGGTCATCCAGCAATACATTGAGTCCTGCTTCTGAAAGGTCGTTGTAGAGTTCGTCGCATACTTTCGGTACCTGCTCAGATTTGTGATACCCAATAGGTACAATTACAGCATCAAAAGGGGCAAGGTTTGGTGGCCAGATGATACCTTTCTTATCATGTGATTGTTCAATTGCGGCAGAGACAACACGAGATACTCCGATTCCGTAACAGCCCATCGGCATAATCACAGCTTTGCCATTCTGGTCCAGGCACGTTGCATTCATGCTTTCGGAGTATTTTGTTCCCAGTTTGAAAATATGCCCAACCTCAATGCCTCGGCGAATTATGACTTCACCATCACAGCGGGGGCAAGGGTCACCTTCAACGATATTCCGCAGGTCGGCCAGTTCAGGCTCTGGCAGGTCACGTCCCCAGTTAACACCCGTTAGATGTTTGTCATCCTGATTGGCTCCGCATACAAAATCGGCCAGCCTGAGAGCGCTTTCATCGGCAATAACTGGAATTTCAAGACCGACCGGCCCTACTGATCCCGGCGCACAGCCGGTTGCTTGCTTGACCTCGGCAGGGCTCAGCATAGCCAGCGGCTTTAATACCATTGGCAGTTTTTCAGCCTTGATTTCATTCAGTTGATGATCACCACGTAATAGCAGCGCGACAGGGCTGTCGGCCCCGTGCACTAGCAGGGTCTTAACCGTTTGCTCGGGCTGAATGCCAAGAAATGACGAGATCTGCTCAATACTGTGCTGTCCCGGGGTATCGATTGTTTCCATCTCAAGTGCAGGCGCTGGTCGTTTGCCGATTGATGGCAAGGCAGGAGCCTGTTCAACATTTGCCGCATAATCACACTCAGGACAAATGACCAGCCCGTCTTCACCGGCATCAGCCAGTACATGAAATTCATGTGAGGCATTACCGCCGATAGCACCCGAATCTGCTTCTACCGGCCTATATTCCAGCCCGAGCCTGGTAAAAATGCGGCTGTAGGCATCATGCATAATATCGTATGTCTGGTCGAGTGATTCAGTATTACTATGAAACGAATAGGCATCCTTCATCAGGAATTCGCGAGCACGCATGACGCCGAAACGAGGGCGGATCTCATCTCTGAACTTGGTCTGTATCTGATAAAAAGTTGCAGGTAGTTGACGGTAACTTCTTATCTCGCGTCGAATAAGGTCGGTAATGACTTCTTCATGAGTAGGACCGAAGCAGAACTCACGTTGATGACGATCTGTCAGCCTGAGCAATTCCGGCCCATATTCTTCCCAACGGCCGGATTCCTGCCAGAATTCAGCTGGCTGGATAGCTGGCATCAGCAATTCCTGGGCGCCGGCACGGTCCATTTCTTGTCTGATAACAGATTCAACTTTTCGCAGCACGCGAAGTCCTAACGGTAGCCAGTTGTATACACCAGCAGCTACACGTCGGATCATACCGGCACGAAGCATTAGTTGGTGGCTGATAATCTCGGCGTCAGCAGGTGTTTCTTTCAGGGTTGAGAGGAGAAATTGTGATGTACGCATTTTCGAGGCTGCTTTTATGGTGTCGGAAATTATTAATTTTACTGGTAAAACGGGTTGGAGTCATATGCTTATTGGATCTCAGCGTTCAGTTTTCGGTGTTTTGTAAATAATATTTACCGTCTTTGAAGCCACTGAAAACAGAGCACTGAGAACTTTTTATCAATCCCACAGATACGCTGCCCCGAATACGCCCGAACTGTCTCCATGGTGATTTTTTAATATCGGTGTGGTGAAACTGTCACTGAATATATGCGGCTCAATTGCCTGTCTGCCGCGGCCATAGAGGATGTTCAGATTTGATACGCCGCCGCCGAGTACGATGGCATGCGGGTCTAGAATATTGACGACTGTCGCCACGGCTCGTCCAAATCGGTTTAGAAAGCGTTCAATACAATTTATTGCAAGCTTGTTGCCGCTCTCGGCAAAGTTGATTATATCTGCGGGGCTGCAACCAGGAGCACCACCCGATATTTCATAATCACCACTAATGCCAGGGCCTGAAATCAGTGTTTCTACACAGCCCTGACGACCGCAATAGCAGGCAGGGCCGTTACCCAGCAGCGGGTTGTGCCCCCATTCTCCAGCGATGCCCATGGCACCAGTGTGTATTTGCTTATTAATTACGATTCCTCCACCAACACCGGTTCCCATTATTATCCCGAATACAGAATCATAATCCTTGCCTGCACCGTGCAGCGCTTCTGACAGGGCAAAGCAATTTGCGTCATTTGCGATACGAACTTTTCTTCCTATGTGTTGTTCAAGGTCCTTATGCAGAGATTTGCCATTGAGGCAGACAGTATTGCTGTTTTTCATTAGTCCGGACAGCGAAGAAATTGTACCCGGTGTTCCTATACCGATACTGCAGGTGGACGCGGTATCCGCCTCCAGTTTTTCGATGAGATTCCCAATAGAGGTAAGTATTATCCGGTATGCTTTTTCAGGATTTTTATAATATGGCGTCGGTATGCGTGTTCTGGCAAGTATGCTGTTGTCCTGCGACAGAACCACCCCTTCAATTTTTGTTCCACCAAGGTCTATACCCAATCGAGTCATTTTTTGACTCTAGCTGAAAAATAAGCTATTTCTACTGTTATGGAAACACTACAACGACATGTATTTTCAATTCTGGCGGGACTAATACTGGTGTCAGCAATATCCATTAGTGTCTCTGCTTCGGAAATTAAATCGGTGACAGTATATGCCTTGTTCAATGATAAGGCGATTCTTATGATTGACGGCCAGAAACGTATTCTTAACGCGGGTGAGACAAGCCAGGAAGGCTTGATGCTGGTCTCTTCAACGACAAAGAATGCGCTTATTCGTATAGACGGAAAGGAAGAAATCATTGGTTTAGACATCAACCCTACGACTGAAGCAATGTCTATTGGAAGTGACTATTCTGCTATTGGTGAAACAGTGACATTAAGCATGGATGGGAGGGGGTTTTTTCATGCTGAAGGAGAGATCAATAGTCAATCCGTTACATTCCTGGTTGATACTGGCGCTAATACAGTTGCGATGAGCTTCAGCACAGCGCGTCAGCTAGGTATCGATTTCGAGTCTGGAACACCCGCTGTTGCAAGTACAGCAAACGGTCTGACCAGGATGTACCGCGTTATTCTTGAAAAAGTCACTGTTGGACCTATTCAGGTAGATAACGTACAGGCTGCTATTATTCAGGATCCGGGACCTGCTGAAATTCTCCTCGGCATGTCATTTTTAAGCGGTCTTGAAATGAATCGAGTTGGAAGTACGATGGAATTGATTCAAAGATAGACCGCTGCTGCAATAGAATAAAATTACGGCCACAGCAACAGGGAGAATCTTCCTGGATGTGACCATGTAACGGTACCTTTACAGCCATTTTTAAGTATAAATAAACCACATTAACGTCTCGGCTACTGAGCAGGATTGTGCGATCCTGATTGAATCCTGAGTGAGCAGGTATAAAAGATAACACCTTTTTTGCTAGCCAGAATGGGTGCTGATCTGAAGGTCAATAGAATGTAAATGATGAATCTTTTTTGTTGCTATAGTTCGACACGTGAAGATAGAATTCAAGACGTATATAACTATAAAAGTGGAGGAACTATATGCTCGAAAATGTATCCAGGTCCCATGATGTTTTTCACAAAGCGAAGCTTGATTTTATTAAGCTTTCTCATAAAACCGAGGATACTCTAAAGAAGGAAAAAACTAAGCTTACCCGTCAGCTGAAACGTGCAAATACAAGAGTGGCAATAGAAAAAGACAGGCTGATTACAGCGGAGAAAAGATTAGCCCAGAAACGCACAGCAGCAAAAAAGAAACAGGTAAAGAAAATAAAGGCCATGATTGAGAAAGAGCAAAAGATGGCAATGAAATTACGTAAAGCAATAGATCCATTGTCTGAAAAGCTTTCACAAGCTAAGAACCATGCCATTACAGCCCGTTTTTTTGACAAGGGGATGGAGAAAATTGATAAAGAAATTGAATCCTATCTAAAAAAAGAAAGCGCTAAGAGTGCAAAAAAGTTAAAGAAAAAGTCTGTTCAGAAGAGGTCAGTGAAAAGCAAGACTGTAAAGAAATAGCAGAATGGAATATACAGACTGATACGCTGGAAATAAAATTGTAATAAATAACCGCCAGAAAGGCGGTTTTTTTTATTTGTGTTGCTTAGGTTTAGATCTTCGTCAATCAGGGTCAGATATTTTATCTCGTTCAATCAGGGCGTAGGCCGAATGATTGTGAATAGACTCAAAATTTTCTGACTCAACGGTGTAGGCATCAACGCGAGAATCAGCATTTAATGTCGCAGCAACATCTCGCACCATATCTTCTACGAACTTGGGGTGATTATAAGCATATTCAGTGACGTGTTTTTCATCCGGTCTTTTTAGCAGGCCGTAGAGTTCAGAACTGGCCTGTTTTTCTACCAGTTCGACGAGCTCTTCAATCCAGATAAAACTGTTGGCACGAATTGTCACAGTGACATGTGAGCGCTGGTTGTGTGCACCATAGTCTGAAATTTTCTTCGAACAGGGGCAGAGTGAGGTAACAGGCACAATCACTTTTAGCAATAGTGATGTCTGGCCATTTGCTATTTCACCTTTAAACATGACCTCATAATCCATCAGGCTTTCTACACCAGTAATCGGCGCCTTTTTGTTTATGAAGTAGGGGAAGGTCATTTCAATGTGGCCAATATCTGCTTCCAGTCTCTGACCCATCTCCTCGAGCATGTCACGGAAAGATTTAATTGAAATTTCACGCTCATGCTGGTTCAGTATTTCAACAAAGCGTGACATGTGGGTGCCTTTAAAATTATGTGGCAATTCGACATACATATTAAAGTTTGCGATGGTATGCTGCTCACCTTCACTTCTGTCTTTCACACGCACAGGGTGACGTATATCTTTAATCCCTACCTTATCAATAGTGATTTGACGGCTATCATGGCTGCTTTGAACATCTGCAATCTCACTGCAGTTATCACTGTCACAGATGTTGGAATCTTCGGTCACGTCAGGTATCCAGAGGTTGGAAAAAGCAAGGGGTGGGAATTTTAGGCGGATTCAGCACTCTGAGCAAGAGGAACAGGCAATGCATTTAATATGGTTTTTTGTATTCCTGCAGCATCTAGCCCGCATTCAGCAAGTAAAATTGAGGTGTCACCGTGTTCGATAAAGTGATCTGGCAAGCCCAGATTAAGTGTCTGGCAGGTACTCTGAATGTCTGACAGGTATTCATTGACTGCGCTGCCGGCCCCGCCCTTGATTGCGTTTTCTTCTAATGTCACAAGAAGCTCATGGCTTGCAGACAAGCTGTTGATGATTTCCTCATCGAGCGGTTTAACAAAACGCATATCAATAACGGTTGCATTGATAGCTTTTCCCACTTCTACGGCAGGGCTGACCATGCTGCCAAAGGCGAGAAGAGCAACCTGTTTGCCATGCAGTAGTGTTCTCGATTTGCCGATCTCTATCGGCAGCAGGGTTTTCTCTATGCTGACGCCTGGACCGCATCCTCGCGGGTATCTCACCGCTGCAGGTGTGTCCAGCTGGAAAGCGGTTGTTAGCATTTTTCGGCACTCGTCTTCATCTGCAGGTGTCATTATCGTCATGTTGGGTATGCAGCGCAGATAACTCAGATCAAAGGCACCAGCATGCGTTGGTCCATCAGCACCGACTAAGCCTGCACGATCAATAGCAAACACAACTGGCAGGTTCTGGATTGCTACATCATGAATAAGTTGATCATAGGCACGCTGCAAAAAGGTGGAATAGATTGCTACAACGGGTTTCAGCCCGTCTACCGCAAGCCCGGCAGCGAAGGTGACCGCGTGCTGCTCGGCAATACCTACGTCAAAATACCTGTCGGGAAACTGCTGTGAAAAATTGACCATACCCGAACCCTGACCCATGGCAGGGGTAATTCCGATCAAGCGAGAATCTTTTTCTGCCATGTCACACAGCCAGCTGCCAAATACTGCTGAATAATCGGGTGCTGTGCTGGATTTTTTCAGAGATTCTCCTGATTCGATATCAAAGGATGAAACACCGTGGTAGGTGCAGGGGTCATTCTCTGCAGGCAAATAACCTTTTCCTTTTTTTGTAATGACATGAAGGAATCGGGGGCCCTTTAGGTTTTTCATGTTACACAGTGTTTTCACAAGTGTAGTCATGTCGTGCCCATCTATCGGGCCAATGTAGTTAAATCCCAGTTCCTCAAACAGAGTGCCAGGCATGAACATTCCCTTCATGTGCTCTTCACTGCGCTTGGCAAAATTCCATAAAGGGCCGAGGCGGCTGAGGATGTTCTTGCTGCCTTCTCGCGCTGAACTGTAGACGCGCCCAGACAAAATACGCGCAAGGTGATTGGAGAGGCCGCCAACATTGGGTGATATCGACATTTCATTGTCGTTGAGAATTACCAGCAGATTGGCATCAATCTCACCGCCGCAATTCAGTGCCTCGAAAGCCATGCCGGCACTCATGGCACCATCACCGATGACGGCGACGACATCATGATCTTCCTCTTTTGCCGCCGCGGCGACAGCCATTCCCAATGCGGCGCTGATGGAAGTGCTGGAATGTCCGACACCGAAAGTGTCATATTCACTCTCTTCTCTTCGTGTAAAACCACAGAGGCCGTCTTTTTGTCGTACTGTGGACATGGCCTCACGCCGGCCAGTAAGGATTTTGTGAGGATAGGTCTGGTGACCTACGTCCCAGACCAGGCGGTCTTCCGGTGTTTTAAAGACATAGTGCAGAGCGACAGTTAGTTCAACAGTTCCCAGGCCTGCTGACAGGTGGCCACCGGTTTTGGAAACAGATTCAATCAAAAACTCGCGTAGTTCATCCGCTACTCGTGGCAAGTCCTCGGGGTCCAGTTTTCTGAGGTCGGCAGGAGAGTCAATTTGCGCAAGCAAATCTGACTCTGTGTCCAGTAAATCGAGATCAGTGTGATCATCAGGGTGAATGGGAATATCGGTGGCCATCTCTTTAGTATATTCGATTTATAGCGTAGTCGGCCAACATCTGAAGTTTTTCTGTATTTCGGGGTAGTTGTATCAGGGCTGTGTTCGCCTGCAGGTAGGCATCATTTGCTGCCTGTTTAGCCGCTGTCAGGCCAAGCAGGCCGGGGTAGGTGGCCTTGTCGTTGACTTTGTCAGCACCTGCCTGTTTGCCCAGTGTTGCGGTGTCGCTGACCACGTCAAGGATGTCATCATGGATCTGAAAACCAAGACCGAGTGCCCGGGCGTAGTCTGATAATGGCTTTATCTGGTTAATGTCAGTAATACCTGCCGTGTGTGCCCCCATAAGCACAGCTGCTTCGATCAGGGTGCCTGTTTTCATGGAATGAATCTGCTGCAGGCTGGCCAGGTCAATGTCGTTGCCAGCGGCCTGTAAATCGAGGGCCTGCCCCCCAGCCATACCCAGCGAGCCTGATGCCCTGGCGAGTGTTCGAGTCAAACCTGAACTGATTTCATGATCAAGCGATCCAAGCAGTTCAAAGGCCAGTGACTGCAGGGCGTCACCCACCAGCATTGCGGTGGCTTCATCGAAAGCCCTGTGACAGCTTGGCTTTCCGCGGCGCAGGTCATCATCGTCCATACAGGGCAGATCATCATGAACCAGGGAGTAGGCGTGAATTAATTCTACAGCGGCTGCCGGAACATCAAGATCCTCAAGCCTGGCGTTGTACATTTCACCGACCAGGTATACCAGAACGGCCCGCAAACGCTTACCAGCATTGAGAGTAGAGTAACGTAATGCCTGGTGTAACAGCTTTGGTTCAGTGCCGCTAGCTGGCAATACCTGATCAAGAAAAGATTCGAGACGATCTCTGTAGGGTATCAGTTGTTGTTCAATGTCCGATGTGGGCACGTTAATCAGCGTCCTGATCAGTGTCGAATGGCTCGATAACCAGTTCCCCGTGTTTTTTCACCAGTTGTTCAACTTTCTGCTCGGCCTTCTTTAAATTATTCTGACAAATACGGCTAAGTTCGACGCCTCGCTCAAATTGTTTCAATGATTCGTCCAGTGTTAACTGGTCATTTTCCATGCTTTCAACTATCTGTTCGAGTTCTTTCATGGCAGACTCGAAATCGGGTGTGATGGGTTTTTTTGCAGGCATGCTTACAGTTCCATATGGAGTCGTTGAGGCAGCCTGCCAGAGGCTGTTGACCGGGTCAAATATGTAAATCTATAGGAGATTAAGATTCAGTTAATTTTATCAGGATTCTCTATTCTATTATTGAAGTCGAATATTGCACCTTGTTTACTCAACTCTACATCGTAGAGCACTGTATAAGTTTGCTGTTTCTTGCTGTTAGTGCAGCAAGTTGTAATGTCTCTGATGGTATCTGCTGCATCCGGAATGAATCTCGGTTAGATTCGAATTTTCAGTAAAAATTCACAGAATCATATGTATAATAAATGCCTTTTAGGCATCGAGAGTAAAATACCTTGAAAATCATTTTCTGGTTACTGATAGCTTTTATTTCTATGGCATCACAGGCTGAAGAAATATTAGAAAAAGGCGAAGAATTTCAGTATGTGCCCAAAAAAGGCCAAAATCAGCAGCCGAAAAAGTTCGACATCAATGGTATGCCTGAATATCCAGAAGATAACAATCTCAGGAAGCTAAATATACGCCACTCAAACTCAATTTTCTATGTCGATATTTCATCTATTACGTCTAGCATAAAAGACAATATTGTACGCATGGTCACTGTAGCGATCTCACCACAGGGTGGCCGCACAGTAAACTACGAAGGATTTGACTGTGGGTACAGGCGATATCAGCTTTATGGTTTTGCCGGTTTGGAAGGGCCGCTGAAACCATATAAAGACCAGGGCTGGAGAGAAATTATTGATGAAGGCGATGACCGCTATCGAAGAACCCTGGTTGATAGTTATGCCTGCGGGCTTTTCGCTTATGCCGCAAGCAGAGAGAAAATTCTTGCGAGGATGAAACGCCTCAAGCCTTACTCGAAATCTACTAAATAAAGCAATCCAGGATTATAACGATTAGTTACTACAGCACCACAGTTAAAGACGAGGCGAATTATGAGTAGTGCCTACGATGCCTCCAGTATTGAGGTACTCACAGGTCTCGAGCCGGTGCGTAAGCGACCGGGCATGTACACCCAGACAGAACGACCCAACCACCTGGTGCAGGAGGTGGTTGATAACAGTGTCGATGAAGCAATTGCAGGGTTCTGCAACGAAATTCGCATAGTGCTGTTGCGTGACGGTTCTGTCTCTGTTGCGGATAATGGCCGCGGCATGCCGGTCGATACTCACCAACGAGAGGGCGTTTCAGGTGTTGAAGTTATACTCACTCGTTTGCATGCAGGCGGTAAGTTCTCCAACAAGAATTATCGTTTTTCCGGTGGCCTTCACGGTGTCGGAGTTTCGGTTGTAAATGCGCTGTCTGGTAAACTGGAAGTCCGTATAAGACGCAATGGTGTTGAGTACCAGCAATTCTATGCTGATGGCAAGAAGCAGTCAGATCTCAAACAAATAGGTAAGGTTGGAAAGAATAATTCTGGCACCCTGATTCATTTCTGGCCAGATCCACAGTTTTTCGATTCAGTGAAATTCAGTGTTTCCAGGCTTAAGCACGTGCTGCGTGCAAAGGCAGTACTCTGCCCGGGGTTGAAAATCAGCCTGATGCTGGAAGCAGATCCGGATCAAAATGAAAGCTGGCTGTATGAAGATGGGCTTCGTGATTACTTGCTGGATGAACTGGGTGAGTCGCCGGTAGTCCCGGCAGAGCTTTTTCTCGGTAAATTTCGTGATGATGACAAAGAAGCAGAGTGGGTAGTAGCCTGGCTACCGGAAGCGGGCGAACTGGTTACTGAAAGTTATGTAAACCTTATACCCACTTCACTTGGCGGCACCCATACCAATGGATTGCGCAGCGGTCTTACGGATGCGGTGCGGGAATTCTGTGAATTCCGCAATTTGCTGCCGCGCGGGATAAAACTGTCTCCAGATGATGTCTGGGCGCGTTGCTCGTATGTCCTCTCCTTGCACATGACGGAACCCCAGTTTTCCGGGCAGACCAAGGAACGCCTTTCGTCTCGTGATGCTGCAGGTTTTGTTTCGGTGGCAATTAAGGATGCTTTCAGCCTGTGGTTGAACCACAACACGGCAGAGGCTGAAATTATTGTACAGCTGGCTATCAGCAATGCTATCGCCCGTCAGCGTGCAGGAAAAAAAGTACAGCGCAAGAAGTTGACTTCTGGCCCTGCTCTCCCCGGTAAGCTGGCAGATTGTGTGGTTCAGGACCTGGAAGTGACTGAGTTGTTTCTGGTAGAAGGTGACTCGGCGGGGGGCTCTGCCAAACAGGCTCGCAACCGCAAAACGCAGGCCATTTTGCCCTTGCGTGGGAAAATACTGAACACCTGGGAAGTCGATTCCACAGTGGTGTTGGGTTCTCAGGAAGTACATGATATCGCTGTCGCACTGGGCCTGGATCCAGGATCCGACAAGCTGACGAATCTGCGTTACGGCAAGGTTTGTATCCTCGCCGATGCCGATTCGGATGGCCTGCATATTGCGACGCTATTATGTGCCCTGTTCCTGCGTCATTTCCAGGCACTGGTTGAAGCTGGCAGGGTCTATGTCGCAATGCCGCCGCTATATCGGATTGATGTCGGCAAGGAAGTCCGCTACGCCCTTGATGACGAGGAAAAAGAAACCGTTTTGCAGCAGTTAAAAGACGATGGATTGCGTGGCAAAGTCAATGTGCAGCGTTTCAAGGGACTCGGTGAAATGAATCCGTTGCAGTTGCGTGAAACAACCATGGATCCAGACACACGCCGCCTGGTGCGTCTCGAATTCATTCCAGGGGATAAAACGTTCAATGTTATGGATATGTTACTGGCCAAGCGCCGTTCCGGTGATCGTAAGCTTTGGTTAAGCGAAAAAGGTGATGAAGCAGAGCTCGGGGTCTAATACCCGGAAACTAACTAAGCAGCTAGATGTTATAAATTAAATGGCCAAAAGAAAATCATCAAAATCAGGTTCTTCCACTGAATCCTCCCGGCAGGCGCAACTGGCGCTGGAAACTGAGAATATCGAGAATATTTCGATGGCCAGCTTTGCTGAAAAGGCCTATCTTGATTATTCCATGTACGTCATTCTGGACCGAGCCCTGCCTTCGGTTGCAGATGGGCTGAAGCCGGTACAGCGTCGTATCGTCTATGCAATGTCAGAACTGGGCCTGAATGCGGCAGCTAAATTCAAGAAGTCGGCACGCACAGTTGGTGATGTGCTGGGTAAATACCATCCCCACGGTGATAGTGCCTGTTATGAAGCTATGGTATTGATGGCCCAGTCATTCAGTTACCGTTATCCGTTGATCGATGGGCAGGGAAACTGGGGTGCACCGGATGATCCTAAGTCGTTTGCCGCCATGCGCTACACCGAGGCACGGTTAACCCGGTATACCGAATTGCTGTTGAGTGAACTGGGGCAGGGAACAGTAGACTGGGGCCCTAATTTTGATGGCACTCTACAAGAGCCGTTGGTTATGCCTGCCCGATTACCGACAGTTTTGTTAAACGGGACATCAGGCATCGCAGTAGGTCTGGCAACAGATATTCCACCGCATAATCTGCGCGAAGTCGCTGCCGCGTGCATACGGTTGCTCGAACAGCCCGGTGCCACGGTTGCTGAACTCTGTGAACATGTACTGGGCCCTGATTACCCCACCGAAGCAGAGATCATCTCACCGATAGCCGATATCCGTCGCATTTACGAAAGCGGTACAGGTAGTCTGCGTATGCGAGCAACCTGGGAAAGGGAAGAAGGTAATATTGTCATAACAAATTTGCCGCACCAGGTATCGGGTTCCCGATTACTTGAGCAGATTGCACAACAGATGATTGCCAAGAAATTGCCGATGGTGGACGATTTGCGTGATGAATCAGACCATGAAAATCCCGTAAGGCTGGTCATTGTGCCACGTTCCAATCGGGTTGATGTCGATCAGTTAATGGCCCATCTTTGCGCAACCACAGACCTGGAACGTTCTTATCGGGTAAACATGAATGCCATCAGCACTTCTGGTCGGCCTAAGCTGTATAACCTGCGAGACCTGCTGGTCGAATGGTTGCAGTTCCGTACCCAGACAGTGACTAAACGACTGCAATATCGTCTTCAGAAGATCGAGACACGTCTTCATATCCTCGAAGGGCTCTTGATAGCCTTCCTCAATATAGATGAAGTGATTGCCATCATTCGCAATGAAGACAAGCCGAAACCGGTGCTGATGGAGAGATTTACACTGACGGATAAGCAGGCTGAAGCAATTCTTGACCTCAAGCTACGTCACCTGGCAAAGCTGGAAGAGTTCCGCATCCGCGGTGAACATGATGAGCTATCTAAGGAACGTGATGAATTATTAAAAATCCTTGGTTCCAAGGCCAGGATGAAAACACTGGTGCGGAAGGAAATAATTCGTGATGCAGAAGAATTTGGTGATCCTCGCCGCTCACCATTGATAGAACGTGATGCCGCTCAGGCCATTGACCCGGCTTCGATGGTGCCCTCAGAGGGCATTACCGTCATTCTGTCAAAGCGTGGTTGGGTACGTGCTGCCAAGGGGCTGGATATCGATGCTGAAAGTCTCGGTTACAAGCCTGGTGATGAGTTGTTACAGGCAGCCAGTGGTCGCAGCAATGAGTTACTTGTCTTCATTGACTCGACCGGGCGTGCCTATACTGTTCCGGCGCATAAACTACCTTCGGCCAGGGGACATGGAGAGCCATTGAGTTCGCAGTTAAGTCCTCCAGATGGTTCCCACTTTTGTGGCATGATGTTTGGCAAGCCCGATGATTATTTTCTCCTCTCGACCAGCGCCGGTTATGGTTTTGTGATTCGGCTCGGAGACCTGCCTAGCAAAAATCGCAAGGGCAAGGTCGTTCTAAAATTATCCAAAGGCGCCGAGGTGCTAAAACCGGTGAGTGTCGGTGACATCGTACATGACTGGATAGCATTGGCCGGGTCTTCTGGACATTTCCTCGTCTATAGTATTGAGGAATTGCCCGTCATGGCACGTGGTAAAGGCGTTAAGCTGATTAACATCCCTGTTAAAAAATTTGACGCGGGTGAAGAAAAACTGGCAGCGGCGATGGTGTTCAAGGATGGACAGAAGCTACTGGTCTATGCAGGTAAACGCTATCGTCGATTGAAATCGACCGAGATGGATGATTATTGGGGCGCACGTGCGCAACGCGGGCGTTTACTACCAAAGGGATACCGCCTGGTGGATAAAATAATTATCGAGGAAAAACCATCGCAGTCGAAAGCCTGACCTGCATGGTGGCCGATATTGTCGGCTCATCATTAATCATGCAGGAAGACAGGTATCGTGACTTTGACCTGCACGGGACTTTCCGGTCCTTACTGCAACCGGTAATTGAGCAGGGCGGTGGCCATGATATTGAGTTTACCGGCGATGATGTCTCGGCAAGGTTCTGTAGTTATCAGTCTGCTGTAAAGACCGGCTTTGCTTTACACAAGGCACTCAGTGAATGGAATATATCGCATAGAGGGCCAGCATTAACGGCTCGTGTTGGCCTTTATGCCGACAATGTCAGCAATTTGGTGGATGCTGAACGACAGCAGCACCTGTCGCTGCTTGCAGCCGATCGTCTGCAGTCGCTGGGTCGGGCAGATGCTTTGTGTGTATCTACACTGAGTATCGATGAAGTAAAACCAGTATTCTCCGCTTATGTCCATTCTTTAGGGTCTCGCGACCTGGGCGTTAATCAGGGCACAGCACCTGTATATTATTATTTTGCTAATAAGCCGGATTTTTTTACGCGTCAGCAACTCCGTTATAATTGTTTGAATTATCAGTCTGTGAAAAAAATACAGCGATCTTTTTCTTTATTGCTGATATTCATCCTGATGGTGGCAATCTTCTTTTTTACTAGTGTTGAAAATAATTCAAAAATTATAGAAATAGCGGAGATTCAAAATTTTAGTGCTGAAAGTCATGAAGCAGAGATAAGCAGTATTAGCCGTTTATTAACAAACGGGTTGAATGCTGCACCTGGTATAGCGCTGTTTCCCAGCAGCGACTCATCCCATATCGATTTCCGTCTTGTATGCAGTTTTCAGCATGTAGCCGGTCAGGTACGGCTGGCCTGGGCTATCTTGCGGCAGCATGACAATGAACAGATTATGGGAGGAGATGTTACAGGGAAAACCGAGGATATGGCTAAACTGGAAAAGCAACTGGTACAAATCATCCTTTACCAATTGAACAAGGGTTAAGGTCAAGATTAGTTTCCATTTCTAAGTGTTTACCCCCTGTTGACTGGTGATTCATCCGGAAGTGAATCTATTGCCGAATACTATAGTATCCGTGTACCAGTTTGTAATCCTGCCAAATAATAAATTTATAATAAGACACAATAATACCAAGCAGCAGGATAAGGAAATCCTATGCATGAAACACATGGCCGTCTGGCTGCCATCATGTTTGTCCAGATTACAGAGGCATCCGATAATAGCAGGGAAATTCCTGTTGTCTCAATTTTATCAATGGAAGACCGACAGGAGCTATGTGATCATGTGAAGTCTTTTCATGGTGCCGTTGTCGATATCAGGGCCGGCGAATTATTTGCACATTTCCCCGGTGCAGTAGTGGCATTTAATGCTGCAATGTCTTTAATGCAGCGGATGTCTGAGTTTAATTTTCGCATCGGTTTACACGTTGGCGAAATCCCGTATCGTGAAGGCAGATTTCAGGGGGCAGATGTGAATCTAACTTCACGCCTGCCGGCTTTTGCCCGTGCTGGTGGTATATGCCTGACACAGAAAGTTTTCCAGTATCTGCCAGAATCTGAACAGCGAAAGCTTATTACTCTCGGTACGCATGAATTAAAAAATATTGCCATAGATTTAACGCTTTATGCACGGTTGCCCGCAGGCCAGGCACGTCGCAGTAAATCACGCGAGTGGAAAGATCAGCTAGTAACTGCTGTTAGAAAATACCACCGCTATGCCTTGTTACTATTCCTGACATCGACATCAAGTATTGTTGTCTGGTCTTATTACATGAACTTTTTCTCTACTGAACAGGGCATGGTTCATCTCTACCTGCCGGGATTTAAACAGCCGGCAGCGCATAAGCAGGAAAACATCCTTAAAGGGAGTATTGAAATGACCTTGAGGTCTCGACTCTCGGCGCTGGATGATCTTCATATTACAGAGATACGTTCAGATGCTGTTTTCGAACTACTGCTCATGCTGGATCCTTCTCCTGGCAAGTCTCAGGTGAGTTATGTTCTGAACAGGCTACCGCAGGGCGTTCTATTGGAAAGTGGTGTCATCGTGGGTGATGAATATCAGCTTTTTCGCCTGCAGGACAGGTTGTCTGAGAAAATTATACAGTCATTACAGCAACATAAGATTATACATACCCCACTTGCGTCACACGCAGTAAGGATTAAACTAGACGTCAGGTAATTTTGATGGTGTACGCATGTCACTTGAGAAAAAGAAACACACTGGCCTGAAGCATTCGCTGGGTATATTACGCAATGAACCATTGCATGAACGCGTGCCGACTCATGATGAAGAGGGTAAGCCGCTGGGTGATTTTATGATGTTGTTTCCGGGCTTACGCGATCTGGCTGAAGCAGGTCTTCGTCAAAAAGTTGATATCCTTGCAGATATACTCAGTCAGTATAAAGAAGTTGTTTTTGTCGATTTGAATGTTCCTCTGAATCTATTATGGGTATCGATCAAGCACAAACCTGGTCTGGTACTTGAGTTAAGTAGCTATGTCAAAATGCATATTCCGGAAGCAAAACTTGTCGGCGTTCCACCGGAAGCATTGGTCAGAAAAAAACAATAGCGCGCAATTGTGGCTAGTGGTGGGTTATTTTTTCAATTGCGTATTCGGGTTATCAAAACGGTAACTATTTCCAATAGCTTGCCGTGTAACTACACCTGCATCGGCACCCCCCTGCCAGGTTCTCTCCTTTACCAGCAACGCCTCGACATCTTTATGGTCCATCATTTCCAGCGCATCATAAACACTGGCATGATCTGCAATTTCACCGAGGTCATAGCGTTCCGCAGGTAGTTCCAGCAAATTGATCACTGCTTCATGGTCAACAGAATCATGATCGTTTATCCATGTCACCAGGTCGACCAGAGGAAACATTGTCAGTTGCCCCTGCTGCGACTTTACAACGATGAATTTTGGCTTCATTTCAATCAATGCGCTGGCCTCAAGGTAGCTGATGGCCGGTCCGCTGAACTGGATTCGATGTTCCAGTATGCTAGTCACTGGTTTGTTCTGTAGAGCCTTGACAAAGGGGTCGTGTAACGGATCAAGACCACGATTGCGCATCAGCATGACGAAAACAGATTCCTGCTTAAATAATTCCGAACAGGTAAGGTTTGCTGTAATGACAGCAAGCATCCCCGGTAATATGATGCTCGGGTTCGCAGTCAATTCCAGCAAGGCCATCAATGCGGCCAGAGGGGCCTGCAGAGTTGCACCCATCATGGTCACCATACCGATAATTGCGTAAAAACCGATTTCACTCATATCACTACCCACCAGTGTTTGAATGGCAACACCCGTCAGTCCACCAGCGGCTGCGCCGATCACTAATGTCGGTCCGATTAGTCCTCCCGGTAGACCAAGTCCTATTGCACAGGCAGTAGCAATCAGCTTTAAGGATACGATTGATATCAATAGCAGTGCATCCGGATCACTCTTAAGGATTGAAGTAATAGTGTCATAGCCAATCCCCATAATTTCTGGTGTTGGTATCGCCAGTAAGCCACACAGTAGCCCTGCCAGTGGGTAACGTAGCCAGATCGCCCAGTCAGCGGTTAGCCGGGAGATAAACAATAGCAACTGTATGAAGATGGCGGCGAGGATACCAATCGCAAACCCCATTAAGGTAAACAAGGCCATCTCTGTAATTAGATTTGCAGAAATGACATCAACCGTCATCATTGGTGCGCTGTGATAGTAAACGCGAGTCAGGATTGTGGCGCTCACCGCTGAAAGGATGATCGGGGTGAAGCGATGTATGGTGTACTCCATCATGATGACTTCCATGACAAAAATCACACCTGCAAGTGGCGTATCGAAACCGGCGGCAATGCTGGCGGCTGCACCGCACGCGACCAGTGTGCGAATATCATTGCTGGACAGGCCAAGAAAAATACCTAGCTGGCTGCCCGATGCTGCACCCAGGTGAATGCCAGGACCTTCACGACCCACAGAATGCCCACTGACGATACTGGTCACAGCGCCTAGAAACTGGACCAGGGCATTTTTCAGTGGCAGGCGCCCCTGGTGAAACTTCAGCCGCTCCATCACATGCACTACACCTGTGGAGCGTGCT
>JASJFV010000356.1:0-3456 GCA_033791885.1 Gammaproteobacteria bacterium
GCTAAATTGCATCGCCGAGGGGACCAGTACCATCACTGAAACCATTTTCGAAAATAGATTTATGCATGTACAGGAATTGCAGCGAATGGGAGCTCAGATTGAGTTGCAGGGTAATACGGCGATTATTGTGGGCACAGATAAACTACAGGGTGCACCTGTTATGGCCACTGATCTGCGAGCCTCAGCATCACTTGTACTGGCGGGGATAGTTGCTGCGGCAGGTTCGGAAACTGTGATAGACCGTATTTATCATATTGACCGGGGCTATGAAGGGATAGAAGAAAAACTCTCCAGACTGGGTGCCAGTATCAAACGCGTGTCAGGCCATCATTATCGCCAGACTGCCGAGTCCTGATGAGTCACCCTGATTTACTTGAGACACCTTATGACTGAATCACTTACCATCGCCCTGTCAAAAGGCAGGATACTTGACGAGACACTACCATTGCTGGCCGCGGCAGGCATAGAGCCGCTGGATGATCCTCGCAAAAGTCGTAAATTGATTTTTGATACTAACCAGCCAAATATCAGGCTGGTCATTATCCGCGCTGCAGATGTCCCTACTTTTGTAGAGTTCGGTGCGGCTGATCTTGGTGTGGCCGGCAAAGATGTTCTAATGGAACATGACGGCGACCTGTTTGAATTACTTGATCTGGGTATCGCACGCTGCCGGCTGATGGTGGCTGAGCCAGCTGATATTGCCGCTAATGATGATCCAGCTACCTGGACGCGCCTGCGTATTGCAACAAAATATGTGAAGATTGCGCGTCATTTTTTTGCCGCCAAGGGCATCCAGACCGAAATCATCAAGTTGTATGGCTCAATGGAGCTGGCTCCTTTAGTTGGACTGGCAGACCGCATTGTCGACCTGGTTGATACCGGTAATACTATGCGTGCCAATAATCTTGTTGAAGTTGAACACATAGCAGATATCAGTTCCTGGCTGGTCGGTAATACGGCATCGATGAAACTCAAGCATGACCTAATGCAATCCACTGTTGCGTCCATAGCCGCGGCACTGGAGCCCGCACCATGAGTAACGTTTCGATGTTGCAATTGAACAGTCGCGAAAAAGCTTTTTCTGAATCGCTGCAAGACCTGCTCGATCGTAGTCATGAGCAGATTGATGGAGTGGAGGCCGTAGTTGAGGATATTATCCACAATGTTCGTCAGCGGGGTGACCAGGCACTGCTTGAATACACACATCGTTTTGACCGTATGGCGGTCACTGATGCCGCCGAACTAGAGCTGCCGGCAGCACGTCTGCAACAGGCAGTTGAATCTATTACTGCTGAGCAACGAGAAGCACTGGACTTCTCTATTTCACGTGTGCGCGAATTCCATCAAAGACAAAGCGCTGAGTCATGGACTTATACCGATGAAACAGGCACCTTGCTGGGTCAGCAGGTGACCCCGCTTGACCGGGTAGGCGTCTATGTCCCAGGCGGTAAGGCAGCTTACCCTTCTACCGTAGTCATGACAGCGGTACCTGCCCAGGTTGCTGGTGTAGGCGAAATTATCATGGTTGTACCGACACCGGATGGCGAGATTAATGAACTGGTACTGGCTGCAGCAGCACTTGCCGGTGTCGATCGTGTATTTACCGTGGGTGGCGCCCAGGCTGTAGCAGCCCTGGCTTACGGCACCGAGACCATTCCTGCAGTGGACAAAATTGTTGGCCCGGGAAATGCCTACGTTGCCACAGCCAAGCGGCGGGTATTTGGCAAGGTAGGCATCGATATGGTCGCAGGCCCGTCGGAAATTGTTGTGCTTTGCGATGATGCAGTAGAAGTTGATCCTGAATGGGTTGCCATGGATCTTTTTTCACAGGCAGAACACGATGAACTGGCACAATCGATATTAGTGACGACGTCAGAGGATTTTGCTCGCCGTGTTTTGCTGGCGATCGATCAATTGTTGCCAACGATGGAACGTGAGCAGATTATCCGCACTGCCTTGCAGGGTCAGGGCGCGATTATAGTCACAGCAGATCTTGATGAAGCGATTGATGCAGTCAACCGTATTGCGCCGGAGCACCTGGAACTGATGGTTGATGATCCACTGACAATTGCGAAGAGAATTCGTCATGCTGGAGCTATATTCATGGGTGCGCATACCAACGAGGTGCTGGGAGATTACTGTGCGGGCCCGAACCACACTTTACCGACCTCGGGTACGGCACGATTCAGTTCGCCGTTGGGAACGTATGATTTCCAGAAGCGCAGCAGTCTGATTATGTGCACACCCGAATCAGCGACACTGCTCGGCAAAACCGCCTCTGTCATGGCGCGCTCAGAGTCTCTGACTGCGCATGCACGCTCGGCTGAGTATCGGATTAAAGACAAAACTTGATCTCGAGTGTCCCTGATGAATAATAAACCATCAGCTGACCGCTGGGTGCGAGAGGCAATCAAGCAGCAGAGCAGTTACCATGTTCCGCCGTCCGGAGATTATATAAAGCTCGACGCAATGGAAAATCCCTGGCCTATGCCAGCGGAAATTAACCAGGCATGGCGAGAGTCTCTGGCAAATATCCATTTGAATCGATACCCTGATCCGCAGGCAACGGATCTTGCTCCGCGCCTGCGCTCCGTCATGAATATTCCTGAAGATGCTGGAATGATGCTCGGTAATGGTTCTGACGAACTTATCCAGGTTATTTTGATGACGCTGGCCGGTGACGACGTAACTGTACTTGCACCGACACCCTCATTTGTCATGTATGAAGTTCTCGCCAGGGCGTGCGATCTGGATTATGTAGGTGTACCGCTGCAGCAGGATTTCTCTCTGGATATGACTGCTATGCGTGAAGCCATCGCCACGCACCAGCCGGCGGTGATATTTCTCGCCTCGCCAAATAACCCGACCGGTGCTGCATTTCGACGATCTGATATTGAAGAGATTCTTCAGCTGGCACCGGGGCTGGTAGTTGTTGATGAGGCCTATCAGCCATTTGTCACTGCGGACGACGTTGGGTTTATGCCCCGGCTGGCTGACTACCCGGATCTCATCGTCATGCGTACCCTGTCTAAAGTTGGACTGGCTGGCATCAGGCTAGGACTCATTGCCGGACACCCTGACTGGATGAATGAGCTGGATAAACTCAGATTACCCTACAATATCAATACCCTGACACAGGCAACTGCTGCTTTCGCAATTGATCACTGGTCAGTTTTCAGTGGACAAATCAAGGCAATCTGCGAACAGCGTGAGCGTGTTTTTGCTTCTCTGTCATCAATGCAGGGCGTCCAGCTATGGCCGAGCGAGACCAATTTTATTCTCTTCAGGGTCTTTGAAAATCAGGCAGAAAGTATACATGCCGGGCTAATAAATAAAGGGATCTTAATAAAATGTCTGCATCGAGCCGGCAGTGCACTGGATAACTGTTTGCGCGTCACCATCGGCCGCCAGGATGAAAATGATGCTTTTTTATCTGCGCTGTCCGAACTGCTTTGA
>JASJFV010000357.1:0-6959 GCA_033791885.1 Gammaproteobacteria bacterium
GCCGTTCAATGATGCAGACATGGGGCGCAGATGTGTTTGCCAGTCCAACAAATTTAACGAATGCCGGACGGCAGATTTTAGCCCAGGACCCGGATTCTCCCGGTTCACTTGGTATCGCCATATCAGAAGCAATTGAAGAAGCGGCTTCTCGTGATGACACAAACTATGCGTTGGGTTCAGTGCTAAACCATGTTTTGCTGCACCAGACTGTTATTGGCCTGGAAGCGAAAAAGCAGTTTGCCAGTATTGGTGAATACCCGGACATGATATTTGCTCCCTGTGGTGGCGGTTCAAATTTCGGTGGAGTTGCTTTCCCTTTCTTTGCAGACAAGGCTTCCGGCAAAGATGTTCGCCTGGTCGCAGTTGAACCGTCATCCTGTCCGACACTGACTCGTGGGCACTATGCCTATGATTTTGGTGACGCTATCGGCATGACGCCTTTAATGCTGCAATATACCCTTGGACATGATTTTGTACCACCCAGCATACATGCTGGTGGGCTTCGTTACCACGGTGACTCTTGCCTGGTATCGCAGATGTACAAGGAAGGTTTAATTGAAGCTATTGCAGTGCCGCAGATAGCTACCTTCGAGGCAGGAGTAACCTTTTCTCGATCTGAAGGCATCGTGCCAGCGCCAGAATCCAACCATGCAATCAGGGCAGTGATTGACGAGGCCCTGCGCTGTAAGGAAAGTGCTGAAGAAAAGACGCTGTTCTTCAATCTATCCGGCCACGGCCATTTTGATATGGCATCCTATGATAAGTATTTTTCTGGTGAACTGGTGGATTATGACTACCCGGAAGAAGAGATTGAACGGGCTTTGCATAACCTGCCAAAAGTAGCGGTGGGCTAAAGGCAGAGATAAGACCAGAGAGGAAAAAGTTTTCAGTGTTCGGTTTTCTGTGTTCAGGAATGATTTTGAATCGAAAACCGAAAACCGAAAACCGAAAACCGAAAACCGGAAACATAAGTATTTAGTCTAAACCAAGCAACTCGACCTCAAACACCAGGGTGGCATTAGGTGGAATTACTCCACCAGCTCCCTGTGCGCCGTAACCGAGGTTGGCAGGGATGGTTAGTTTGCGTGTGCCGCCGATTTTCATGCCGGCAACGCCTTCATCCCAACCGCGAATTACATTACCTGCACCGAGTTTGAAACGAAACGGGTCATTGCGGTCTTTGCTGGAATCGAATTTGTTACCGTCGGTTAACCAGCCGGTATAATGAACTGTGACCATTTGACCTGGAGTTGCCGTATCGCCATCACCTTCAGCAATATCTTCATATTTAAGGCCAGAGTCGGTAATTTTTTCAGACATTTGTCGTTTTCCTTTTTGAGAGAAATAAAAAAAGTGAGAATACCATATCCCGAAGGTAGGGGCTGTTACTGATGCGCTGAGGCAGTACAATCTGATCTTTCGAAGAGTTCTATTTAATCTATCCAGGCAACGAATAATCAATTAATCAATTTTATGTCATTGCGATTTCAGCATGACAAGCTCTGCAATTACAAAAGGTTACTTGTGGGGTTGTTCTTTCACTTTTATGCATTGCAACGACATGCATCACCGAGGTTCCTGAAAAGAAGTGTTAAGTAAACTGAATCCACAACAACGCGAGGCTGTCCGGCATATCTCCAGCCCATTGCTGGTGCTTGCCGGTGCGGGCAGTGGAAAAACCGGCGTCATCACCAGCAAGATTGCCTGGCTGATTCGTGAGCGAGGGATGCAGCCACGTAAGATTACTGCGGTCACCTTTACCAACAAGGCTGCTAGAGAAATGCGTTCGCGCGTTAAAGGTTTGCTCTCGGGTGTCAGTTCACGTGGTTTGACGATCTCAACGTTTCATACACTGGGTCTGAATATTCTGCGCAAGGAATTTACCTCGCTGGATTACAAGGCGGGTTTTTCGATTATGGACCAGAGTGATGCACTGGTCATACTCAGGGAACTGATGCGTTCTGAGCAAACTTCTGATAAAAAGTTTCCCGAGCATGTGCTGGGCAGGATATCCAGCTGGAAGAACGCATTTATTATGCCACACCAGGTAACCGGCGTGATGGCAGAGGATGATCCTGTCAGCCAGGCAGCGGCACGCATTTATCCGGCCTATGAGCGCCAGTTGCATGCCTGCAATGCACTCGATCTTGATGATTTAATTAGCAAGCCTGCTATGTTGATGAAAAATGATCCGGAAATTCGGCAGCGATGGCGTGAACAAATCAATTATCTGCTGGTGGATGAGTATCAGGATACTAATACTGCGCAGTATGAGCTGGTGAAATTGCTGGTGGGTGCTCGTGGCAACCTGACGGTTGTTGGTGATGATGACCAGTCCATATATGCATGGCGCGGTGCGGAAGCAGAGAATCTTGCCCAGTTATCGGATGATTTTCACGATCTTCATGTCATCAAGCTGGAACAGAACTATCGTTCTATGCAGAGGATATTAAAAGCGGCCAACCAGGTTATTGATAATAATCCACATACCTTTAAAAAAGCCTTGTGGAGTGACCTCGGCTACGGTGATCCGATTCAGATTCTGGAAGCGAAAGATGAGCAGCATGAAGCTGAGAAAGTAGTAGCTTCAATAATGCAGCACCGGTTTCAGAAGGGCATGACTTATGGTGACTACGCGATTCTCTATCGCGGTAATCACCAGGCGCGTGTGTTCGAGAAAATATTACGTGAACAACGCATCCCTTATTTTATCAGTGGTGGCCTTTCCTTTTTTGATCGCACAGAAGTTAAGGATGTCATGGCGTATCTGCGCCTGGTTGCAAATCATGATGACGATAGCGCATTCCTGCGAATTGTTAATACTCCGCGCCGTGGTATTGGACCGGGCACGCTGGAAAAGCTGGGGAAATATGCCACGGAAAAAGACATCAGCCTGTTCTCGGCAACCTCACACCTGGCCCTGGATAGTCGCATTGCGGGAACTCAACTGGCATCGTTGAGGCAATTCTGTCACTGGATCGAGTCAACAGCAGATGAAATTCATTCAGCTGACATGAGGGTGTCTATTGAGCAACTGCTAGACCAGGTTTCCTATCCTGACTGGGTACGAAGCAATAGTGAAGATGAAGCGCAGGCAGAACGACGCCTGAAAAACATCAAGGAATTGCTTGACTGGCTGGTGATGTATGACGATGAGGAGAGTGAAGATAAAACGCTTTCTGACTGCGTTGCAAAACTGGTGCTGCGCGGAATACTCGATCGAAATAGCGAGGAACAGGATGGTGATGAGGTTTCTCTAATGACCATTCACGCGGCAAAAGGGCTTGAATTTCCGCATGTATATGTCGTTGGTATGGAGGAAGGGCTGCTGCCGCATCGCAGTAGTATTGATGAAGAAAATATCGAGGAAGAGCGCCGCCTGTTCTACGTTGCCATTACCCGCGCTCAACGCGGCCTGACTTTAAGCATGGCCAGGGTGAGGCAGCGTTACGGTGAAACCATAGACTGTGACCCCAGCCGTTTTCTCGAGGAGTTGCCTGATGATGACCTGGACTGGCAGACTCTCGGCAGAAAGATCAGCAGCGAAGAAAAAATGACCCAGGGAAATGCAGCTCTTGACCAGATCCGGGCAATATTGGGTTAGTTCCAGGTTCCAGGTTCCAGGTTCCAGGTTTCAGGTTCCGAGTTCCAAACCATACATCCGTAAGAGCGTTAGAGGTTCGAAGGAAACCCTGATGGAGACTGTGTCTCTTCAAAAAGTGCTCGCTTTTGATTTATGATTTTGTCTTGAAACTTGGAACTTGGTACTTCAGACTATCTCTTTTACTCCTTTACTTCACTGATAGCCTGCGCAGGGCGTGCAATGGTTGTCGCCGTGACTGAATATTGCCTGTTGTCCCGTTTAATTAGCAGGGTCACTTGCTCGCCTGGCTGCTTTGCCGTGATCACTGCAAGGGCATCATGACCGCTTTTAACGTTAATATCATCAATGCCAGCAATGATATCGCCTGGTTCCAGTCCAGCCTTGTGGGCAGGGCTATTACGTACTATAGCGGTAATTATGATGCCTTCAGTCTCCTCCAGTTCGAGTGACTCAACCAGTTTCGGCGTCAATGCGTGGCCTTCGAAGCCTAACCATCCACGTACTGCCTTGCCATACTTAATCAGTTGATTCATGATGTCTTTGGCCATTTTGCTGGGAATGGCGAAACCGACTCCCTGTGAGCCGCCGCTGCGGGAAAAAATTGCAGTATTGATCCCTATCAGGTTACCGTAGGCATCGACCAGCGCCCCACCAGAATTGCCGGGATTGATAGCGGCATCTGTCTGAATGAAGTTTTCAAAAGTATTGATGCCCAGTTGCGTGCGTCCTGTGGCACTGACGATACCCATGGTGACTGTTTGGCCAACCCCAAAAGGGTTGCCAATGGCCAATACCACGTCGCCGGTTTCCAGTTTCTCAGAGTCGCCAATGGTTATTACGGGTAGTTTGTCCAGGTCAATCTTCAACAGTGCAATATCAGTTTCAGGATCAGTGCCGATAACTTTAGCAGTGCTGCTGCGGCCATCTTTTAATGATACCTGAATTGCATCTGCACCCTGTATGACGTGGTTGTTTGTCAGCACATAACCGTCTTTGTTGATAATAACGCCTGAGCCAAGACTGTTCTCAACACGTTTCTGCCCCTCGGACCCATCAGTTATCATTTTGCCAAACATTTGTTTAAACAACGGGTCGCTGAAGAAGGGGTGACTGCGAACGGTGACTATCTTTTCTGTGTTGATGTTGACTACTGCCGGGGAGGCAGCCTTGACTGCAGAAGAGTAGGAAACAGGACCGGAAAGAGCAGGTGGTTTTGCCGCCGCCATCTTCAATAGTGACGCATTGGCAACGTCGGGAGTCCGCTCGACGCTGAGCTCTGTAACTAAATAAATAAATGAAGCAGTCGCAATCAGGCCAATTGCGATGGCTTTGATAAGTGGTGGCATAGGCATCTCTTAATATTACTGAAACAGCTGATATCTATCTACAGTTTGGGACGAAGTTCGGAATCTCAATATTTGAAGTCCTGAAAACAGCCGTAAAAATACATATTGAGGCTTGCCATCAGGCTACTCCGTGATAGAATATCAGGACATACTAATATGAGTATAATATTTTTTACTCACAAAGTGAGTGCGGTTTTTGATATACTCCGCGGGCTTTGTAAGTTTAGTGGCTGGAAATATGACCGTTAAGGGTCATTTTTTTATGCCAAAAGTTGATTGCCAGCTTTCAAAGGTGTCCAGTTTGTCCTGCCCTGCAGGCTCGATTTGAGGTATATCCATGAGTGAACAAAATATAAATAAAGGCAGGCGACGCATGTTGACCCTGGCCACATCGGCAGTTGGTGCTGTCGGTGCCGGGTTCGTAGTAACGCCATTTATCCTTAGTATGACACCGAGTGCCAGAGCGAAGGCAGCCGGTGCCCCGGTAGAAATTGATTTTAGTAAGCTGGAAGAGGGTGTACTGCTGACAGTCGAATGGCAGGGTAAGCCAGTCTGGATTGTCAAACGCTCGGCAGCGATGATGGAAAAGCTCGGGACCCTATCTGACTTGCTATCTGATCCGGAATCCCAGGTGGAGTCACAGCAGCCTGCTTATGCGCAGAATGCAAACCGTTCACAGGACATACATCCGAATATCTCTGTTATGGTCGGCATTTGCACCCATCTCGGCTGCTCACCACTTGAAAAATTTGCTGTAGGCCCCGCCTCAGATATGGGTACTGACTGGCCGGGTGGATTCTTCTGCCCCTGTCATGGCTCAAAGTTTGATATGGCTGGCCGTGTATATAAAAACGTCCCCGCACCGACCAATCTACCTGTTCCGCCCTATAGGTTCTTAAGCGAAACACAGGTTATCGTAGGTGAAAATCCAGAGGAGGCTAAAGTCTAATGGAAAAGTTAATGTCCTGGATTGATGATCGCTTCCCACTGACTAAGGTGTGGGAAGAACACATGGCGAAGTATTACGCGCCAAAGAATTTTAACTTCTGGTACTTTTTCGGATCATTAGCCATTCTGATGCTGGTGATGCAGATTCTAACGGGTCTCTTCCTGACCATGCATTACAAGCCGGATACGGGGCTGGCCTTTGCCTCGGTTGAATACATCATGCGTGATGTACCGTGGGGCTGGCTGATTCGCTATCTGCATGCTATTGGTGCTTCGATGTTTTTTGTCGTAATTTACCTGCATATGTTCAGAGCGCTGATATACGGTTCCTATCGTGGTCCACGTGAACTGGTCTGGATTTTCGGCATGGTGATTTTTATCGCGCTGATGGCAGAATCCTTCATGGGCTACCTGCTGCCATGGGGCAATATGTCTTTCTGGGGTGCACAGGTAATCATTTCACTGTTTGGTGCAATTCCTTACATTGGAGATGGTCTGGTCGAATGGCTGCGTGGTGATTATGTAATTTCTGATGCAACGCTGAATCGCTTTTTCGCATTCCATGTAGCCGCAGTTCCGCTGGTGCTGGTTATTCTTGTTTATCTCCACATCGTCGCTCTGCACAAGGTCGGCTCAAACAATCCAGACGGTATCGAAATCAAGGAAAACAAGGATGAAAACGGCATTCCAGTTGATGGCATTCCGTTCCACCCTTATTACACAGTAAAGGATATCGTCGGTGTTGTTGTCTTCCTGATGTTCTTTGTTGCGGTTATGTTCTTTGCACCTGAAATGGGTGGTTATTTCTTAGAGCACGCTAACTTTGTACCAGCAGATCCATTGAAAACACCTGAGCATATTGCACCGGTTTGGTATTTCACACCGTTCTATGCAATCTTACGTGCAGTACCTGATAAGTTATTAGGTGTTATCGCGATGTTTGGTTCGATTGCAGTGCTGTTTGTATTGCCCTGGATTGATCGTTGTAAAGTGAAGTCTATCCGTTACCGTTCAGGTATCTATAAAGCGAATCTGGCTGCATTTGTAGTGAGCTTCCTGGT
>JASJFV010000358.1:0-3836 GCA_033791885.1 Gammaproteobacteria bacterium
ACTCAAAAAATCTATTCCGAGTAAGCATATTGAAGGTTTTGATCAGGGCGCCGCAACGAATGAATCTGAGTCCAGCACTCAACGTAACGCGCGTCCCGCTGGTCGAGGCGAGCCGCAGCGTAATGGCCAGAAAAGAAACAATCAACAGAAAAACAGCCAGCAACGGAAGCGTGCTGAAGGCACTTCAAACGGAAACAGCAGCAATCGATCAGGAAATCGGCAGGGATTGACTGCGGATAGTGATAATGAACGTTCCAACACTGATGCCAGGCGTCCGGCTAAGCATCCCCAGGGCACCAACAAAGGACGTGATTCCGCTCGAAAGGGATCTCCTTACGGGCAAGGGTCGAGCAGTAAAAAGCAGGTAAATGGTAATAAACGGAGTTCAGCAGGACGTCGTAATAATGATAATGAAGTGCCCGCTTTGTTTGGTGGATGATTTTATAAAATCTTGAGGTTTTTCGATTCAGATGTTCTCGTAAAGGATTTTGAAAAATTCGTAAAAGAACGCCAGTGATCAGCCTTCCCTCTGTGTGCGTAGAAGCCAGTGGCCGACAAGCAAACATAGAACCGCCCATGTGCCGCCTGCAATCCAGCCGGCAATAATATCTGTCGGCCAGTGGACACCAAGATAAACCCTGCTGATGCCTACGATGACTGTTAGAAATACTGACCAGAACAAAATATAAATTTTTATTCGGGTGTTTTCTGTAGACAGGGAGAGTAAAGCGCCAAGGGTCAGAAATACGACGGCAGACATCATTGCGTGTCCACTCGGGAAGCTGCTTAGTGCAGCTCCGGTACCATGTGGGACAATGTCAGGCCGTGGACGGGTAAAGTATTCTTTTAACAGCGTGTTGAGTAAAGCCCCCGCAGGGATAGATACGGCAACAAAAAGGGCAAGTTTATGTCGCTGGGTTAACCATAAATAGCCACATGCAGCGATTGTCAGAAGACCCAGTATAACCAGGCCACCCAGTGCAGTGATGTCGCGCACGACTACTTCTAGCCATTGTGGTCCAATTGGATCAGATAAGTCAGCCTTGTTACGAAACCATAGCAGTACGCTTTGATCAAAGCCCCGCGTGTCGCCTTCAACCACTTCTTCTGTCAGTTTGAAAAAACCGAACAAGCCGAGCGATAGCAGGACAAGGCTGATTTCGATTGCGTATTCGATCAGATGATTCTTTTCCAGGGATTGTTTGATGTTCTTCATGAAAATAGATCAGTTTCCAATGCAATAATAAAATCCAGCCTGGCATATAAAAGGAACAGGAAAGTCTACCAATCCACATATTTTACTCGCAGTGGAAAAAATAAACGATGCGTTTGCGTTATTAGCAGGCTGACAGCAAACTCGGTTCGCAGCGACACTAAACTGTGGATGCTCAATGTCGCCTGTATTTACCACTCATATCAATAGGGGATGACACTGCCGTCGAAAGCGACCAGGTCGCCGGGTGTATAGTCATTGATATTATCGATGACGCTGATCATTCCTTCGACTGACTCTGAGACTTCTATCAGGCCAGTGAAACCTACCATGTCGGTGCGCACCCAGCCCGGGTGCAGGGTTATGACGTTGATCCCTTCATCCTGTAAATCTACCGCCATAGATTTTGAGACTATAATGAGTGCTGCTTTAGCTGCCCGGTAGGCGTAGGTACCGCCACTGGTATTATCACTTGATGAGCCCATCTTTGAGCTGATATTGGCAATGATTGCTCCGGGTCTTCTCAGTCTTGGCAGCAATGTCTGGACAACACGAAGCGGGGCGACGCAATCGACGTCGAATACTTCATGCATAGATTCAGCAGTGATTTTCTTTAACGACTGGCCATCCTTGTTCGGGCCATAGATACCGGCATTATTGATTACAAGATCTATCTCGGCAGGCAATGATTCCAGGAATAGCTTGGTTGCCGGACGGGTAACGTCCCACTGCACGATATTGAGATCATTGTATTTATCCGCCAGTACGGATAGTTCTTCAGATTCAGTTCGGTAACAGCCATATACTGTGTGGCCCATCTTCAGGTAGTGGACCGCGAAACCAAGACCGATACCTCGACCTGCACCGGTTATAAAAACATTCATTTTTCATCTCCATTAGATTGTTACCTACTTGTATTATTTATAGCTAAACTGATTTTGAATACAAATATTATTATGCGTCATTAAATGACGAGCGATGATAGACTAGACAGAAATTTCCAACCACCTTAAATATTATAAATCACTTCATATTTTATGCCTGACAAAAGTAACAAAACAACCCTGGCCGCCATTGATCTTGGCTCAAACAGCTTTCATATGATTGTTGCTAATATGATTGATGGCAATATTGTTGTGGTTGACAGGATACGTGACTCAGTTCGCCTGGCGGCAGGACTTGATGATAACAGGAATATCACACCCGTTGCCCGTGAACGTGCCTTACAATGCCTGCGACAATTTGGTCAACGTATTCAGGGTTTGCCTGACGATGCCGTCAGCGCAGTTGGCACAAACACCTTGCGCAAAGCAAGGAATTCAAGTGCCTTCCTGAAAGCGGCCCATGACGCCTTAGGCTATGAAATTGAAACCATCACCGGCCTTGAAGAAGCGCGCCTGATCTATCTTGGTGTTGCCCATAGCATGGCAGGCGCTGAAGGGCGTCGCCTGGTCGTTGACATCGGTGGTGGCAGTACAGAGCTCATCCTCGGAGAAGAGTTTGCAACCCTCTACCGTGAAAGCCTCCATATGGGATGCGTCAGCATGTCACAAAACTGGTTTGCTGATGGAAAACTGACCTCCGGGTCGATGAAAAAAGCACGTATCCAGTCGATGCTGGAATTACGGCCGGTGCAGGACTACTATTCGCGTATGGGCTGGCAAACAGCTATCGGCGCATCGGGCAGTATCAAGTCTATCGGCAAAGTATCGGAACTAATGGGCTGGTCAGATGCGGGTATAACCGCCGAGTCATTGAAGAAGATAAGAAAAGCGATGCTGGCCGCCGGTGACATTAAAAACCTTAAACTGAAGGGGCTAAGTGACGAACGGCTGCCTGTTTTTCCAGGTGGTGTGATGGTGTTAAGTGCCGTCTTTGAAGCACTGAATATCGAGCATATGCTGGTTTCTGATGGCTCCCTGCGTGAGGGACTGCTATATGATCAAATCGATCGAGCTCGTCACGAAGATGTTCGTGATAATTCAATCCGCGCGTTCAGTGAACGTTTTAGCGTTGACCAGTCTCATGTTGAACGCGTCAGGAAGACAGCGATGCATTTATACGATGAATGTTCACCTGTCTGGAAGTTAGATGACGATGAATACTCCAGCCTGCTAGGCTGGGCTGCGGAAGTACACGAATCAGGTCTTACGATTTCCCATAGCCAGTACCAGAAACACGGTGCATACCTGGTCGAGTATACCGACCTGGCGGGTTTTACCCGAGAGCAGCAACAAACCCTGGCAGCACTGGTGAGAACGCACCGGCGTAAGTTCTCAAACAAGGTTTTTGAAAATCTGCCGTCTGGGGAGGGTAAGAAAATCAGAAAGATTGCCATCCTTCTTCGACTGGCTGTACTGCTGCACCGCAGTCGACGTGACAGGTCTTTCGCTGACCTGCGACTGAAGATAGGGAAGAACAAACTGAAGTTGATATTCCCTGACGGCTGGCTGGATGATCATCCCCTGAATAAGGCTGACCTAGTCGCTGAGCGCAAGTATCTTCAACAAGCCGGCTTCAAGTTACGTTTTAAGTAACGTGTATTACTTCCCGGTATTGATGCTAAGTACCAACAGGTAAATAAAGGACTAAGTTTTACCGCTCAGGTCTTTTAGCTGCCTGT
>JASJFV010000359.1:0-7085 GCA_033791885.1 Gammaproteobacteria bacterium
TACGTGATTACCCTGTTGTCTGCCTGGTATTCGTGATTTGTGGAGAGGTGGCAGAGCGGTTGAATGCACTGGTCTTGAAAACCAGCATGGGTTTGTAGCCCATCCAGGGTTCGAATCCCTGCCTCTCCGCCAATACATATAACTAACCCGCTGATATCAGGCGGGTTTTTTATTTTTTTGGTATCCTAACTACATTACTATCTACAGTTAGGGGAATTGTTCATTTCCTGACTAAACAAGTTGGTGATACTGCAAAGCGCTTCTTCAGGCGACTGTTGCGAAGCCACCAGGGTGCGATAGCGAGGAATGGGGTGATTCAATCAGCTGGGGAGGCCAGCCATTTGTGACCCCTCACGCCGCTGTGTCCAACCTGTTCAATCAGAATGGAATAGGGCGTTAGCTTGCTTGAAACTGAGTCCCTGATTTCCATGGCCCAGACAAGTTAACTTGTCAGTAACATTAGAGGGATTTTGACTCTGTTGCTGGGATATACTAGCCAAAATAATCAGAACAATGCCATTCTCAAAGGAGGCTTCAATGAAAAATGACATAGCACTAATTCGTGAATACCTGAAACATGATCTGACAGAGGTTTTGATACGTTTTAGCTTAATCTTATTTTTGGTAGTTATGAGTGTGAAAATCTTCAGCCCGTTCATGGGCTTGATGGTGTGGGCCCTGATTCTTGCGGTAACCCTGTACCCACTACAGCAGAAGGTCGCCAAAAAACTCGGTGGGAAACAGGGAAAGGCGGCGACTATTCTGGTGCTGTCTGGAATACTTTTGATTGGAGTTCCTACTGTATTTCTTGGCATTCATACTGCAGATTTTGTCGATGAAACGCACACGGCTTTTGAAAATAAGACGATTAGCATTAAACCACCAGCTGCTTCGGTTGCAGAATGGCCGGTTGTAGGTAAAAAAGTTTATGAATTCTGGACTTTGGCGGCGAATAACCTGCCTGCTTTGCTGGAAAAAATGCAGCCCCAGTTGGTAAATGTTTCCAAAGCCGCTTTGAGTTTTGTCGCCGGCACCGCGAGCGGTCTTTTCCAGTTTCTGTTCGCGCTGATAATCTCCGGCATCATGATGGCGTTTGGTAAATCGGGTAGTAGGGCCATGCAGAAAATCATTCAACGTTTATCAGGACCGGAAAAAGGAGATCAGCTGTATATTCTGTCTACAGCGACTATCCGCTCCGTGTCGATGGGGGTTATTGGCGTCGCGTTCATTCAGGCCCTGCTCCTGGGTGTAGGTTTTGTCTGGGCAGATATTCCAGCAGCTGGCCTGCTTGCACTTCTCGTCCTGGTAGTGAGCATTGCGCAGATACCTCCGACTTTGATAACAATACCCGTGATCGCCTTTCTCTGGTGGAGCGGGGACTCCACCCTGAGCAACGTATTTTTCACCATCTATTTCGTGCTTGCCGGCTTATCAGATAATGTATTCAAACCACTCTTCCTTGGTCGTGGTGTAGAAGCTCCTATGCCGATCATTCTGCTGGGTGCGCTGGGCGGCCTGGTGGCAGCCGGTCTGGTCGGATTATTTGTTGGAGGGGTCCTGTTGGCCCTGGCTTATGTGATTTTTATGGATTGGGTAGCCAGTGGTGAAACAGAAGAGAGTGATCAATTGCCTGATGATGCTGATGATCCGGTTTCGATAGACGAATAATAAACGTGTTGAGCAAGTCTTCCAGTAATTTATTGCCTCACCTGGTACTGGCAATTGGGATTCTGATACTCACCGCCTGTACTACGCTGGGGCCTGATTACCAGGAACCTGACGTGACCTGGCTACAGGGCTGGCAACCTTCAGCCTACGGAACTGCTACTGATCAGCCAGCAGCAAAGCAAGTGGATTTGCGCTTCTGGTGGCAAATCTTCAAGGACCCAGTCCTGAATCAACTGATTGCTGAGGCCAGGCAGGAAAACCTACAGCTGCGTATTGCCGGATTACGGATATTCGAGAGCAGGGCTTTACTGGGGATTGCCGGCAGTAACCTGTACCCGCAAGTTCAACAGATCGGCGGCGCCGTTAACTATGTGAATAATCAGTTTTACGGCGGTGATGCCCCCGCAAACGATCAGAGTTTCGGCGCTTACAATATCGGCTTTAATCTCGGTTGGGAACTTGATTTCTGGGGTCGCTTTAAACGAGGCATCGAGTCTGCCGATGCGGCCTTTTTCGCCTCTGTCGCCAATCAACAGGATATGCAGGTACTGGTCAGCGCACAGGTGGCAGATCTGTATTATGCCTATCGCACTACTGAAGCACGTGTAGAGATTGCACACAGAAATGCCGATATTCAAAAGCGCAGTTTCGAAATTACAGAATCTTTATATAAAAATGGTGAGCAATCAGAACTGGATCTGCAACAGGCAAAAACTCAATACCTGGCCACCTTGTCAAGTATCCCCGAACTGGAGATTTCTCTGCTCAAGATTCGTAATTCAATGGCGACTATGCTGGGACGTGCTCCAGGAGATTTACCTGAATTTGATACCCTTGATTATAAGCTGCCTGCGATCTCGTCGGACAGCATCCATCATATTCCTGCGAATTTACTCAACCGTCGTCCCGATATACGCGCGGCTGCATGGCAGGTTGCCGCTCAATCGGCTCAAATAGGTATCGCTGAAGCCGATTACTATCCAGCCATTTCGCTGCTGGGTAGTATAGGCTCGTCGGGTAACAGTTTGAGCGGAAGTTCGAATACAGGCAGTTTGCTGCTTGGTCCGGGACTAAAGTGGAACATCTTTGACCACGGGCGCATTAAAAACAATATACGGGTGCAGGATGCAAAACTTCAGCAACTGATCGAATCCTATCAGTACTCAGTACTACTGGCAGCCAGGGAAGTGGATGATGCAGCGTACAGCATACTAAAAACAGCGGAACAGGAAAAATTGGTTGATAAGGCGGTTGAGTCATCAGAGCGTGCCCTGGAAATTGCCAACACAAGATACCGTGAAGGTTACGCCGATTTTCAGAGGGTGCTTGATGCACAGCGCGCCACGTTCGTACAGGCTGAAAGTCAGCTGCTCACTTATGGAGTTTATCTTGCATCGGTTATCAGTCTGTACAAGGGGCTGGGCGGCGGCTGGACTGAAACACCTGTTGAACAGTTAATCCCTGAAGATGTGAGAAAAACCATGCAAGATCGTACTGACTGGGGAGACCTGTTAACTACACCAATATCTGAACCCCAGACTAATCCAGCACCAGCTCAAGAGAGTTCACAACATGAGTGAAAAAGAAAATACAGCGCCTGATTCTGTCAAGAAAGGAACAGCCGGCATCCTGCTGGTAATTTTTATTAGCCTGGCCTGGTATCTGACTTCTGACCGATATACACCTTACACACAACAGGCACGCATACAGGGTTTTGTGATTGGTGTAGCGCCCAAGGTAGCAGGGGTAGTTACCAGCGTCTGGGTTAAAAATAATGAAGCCGTCATAACCGGCCAGGCCTTATTTGAGATCGACCGTTCTCAATATGAAATTGCGTTGAAAAAAGCTCAGTCTGATCTGGAAAATACGCAAAAGCAGATTGGTGCTGGCACAGCCGGGGTAGAGTCGGCAGAAGCAAACCTGCTGGCAGCAAAAGCCAACGAAACCAAGGCAAAACAGGATGCAGGGCGCCAGGAGCGTTTGTATAAAGAGGATAAGGGTGCGATATCAGTACGACGCCTGGAAATGTCGCGCGCGACATTGGCGCAGGCCCAGGCGAATGTATCGGTAGCCAAAGCAGAGATTCAACGTGCTATCGAGCAAAAAGGAGGTGAGGGTAAGGACAATGCGCAACTGAAATCAGCACTCAGTGCGGTGGAAAAAGCCACACTTGATCTTGAGAATACGGTAGTCAAGGCATCCTCTCGTGGAGTTATTACCGATCTGCGCGCAGATGTGGGCCAGTTTGCGGGTACCGGTAGCCCGGTAATGACACTGATAGCTATTCAGGATTTTTGGGTTAGTGCTGAGTTTACAGAAAATAATTTGGGACACATGCGGGTAGGCACCCCAGTAGAAATTGTGATTGATGCAATACCAGGCAAGATTTTCAGCGGTAAGGTCCGCAGCATCGGCCTGGGAGTTGCTGTGGGGCAGGCTCCTCCTGCGGGGAACCTGCCAACGATCGAGAATAATCGTGACTGGTTGCGTCAGTCGCAACGCTATCCTGTGATGATTGAACTTGACCCTGGCCAGAATGAACAAATTCGTGATCATGTGCGTATTGGAGGCCAGGTGGAAGTCATGGCCTATACTGAGAAAGCATGGCTGCTCAAGGTGATAGGAAAGATGTTTATTCGTGTGATGAGTCTATTCTCTTATGCCTATTAAGCTTGCCTGCGCAGGGATTATTTGACGTGCACATTCAGGCACGCCGAATATTCCGCTTAAGCGCTATCCCTGCGCTGACTCTGGCTGTTGCCTATGGTTTAAAACTGCCGTTGCCTTTTATTGCTCCATTGTTCGCATTCATGTTTGCGGCAATGCCGGGACCGCCCATGGGGCCAAAGAGCCTGCTGGGATTACTACTAGTGGTGTGTATAACCTGTGGGGTGGGATTATTGCTGATTCCATTGCTGCTGCATTATCAGTTCACCGCATTTTTACTGGTAGCAGTCGGTCTGTACTTTAGCACTTACCTGACTGTACATAAGGGCAAGGCAGTATTTGGTACCTTTCTTACCGTGGGACTCACCTTGATCTCTGCTGCAGGCACTATCAGTTTTAGCCTCGCTTTCATGGTTATCCAGGGACTGGCAGTTGGCGTCAGCGTTGCCGTTTTGTGCCAGTGGATAATCTACCCCTGGTTTCCTGAGGATCCTGCACCTGCCGGCAAGCAACCTGCTGCACCTCCTACGACGGGCCAGTCAAACTGGATTGCTCTGCGCAGTACAGCAATCGTGTTGCCTGTCTACTGGGTGGTATTGAGCAACCCGCTAGCTTACATGGCCATCGTCTTGAAAGCGGTTTTACTGGGACAGCAAGCATCTATGGTCGAGGCAAAAGATGCCGGCAGGGAGCTGCTTGGTTCCACTTTTCTGGGTGGTTTTTTTGCTGCTTTGTTCTGGAGCCTGCTGGGCATTTCAACCAACTTGTGGATGTTCTTTTTATGGATGTTGTTAGCCTGTCTTTATTTTGCCTGTAAAATTTACCAGCTTATTCCAACCCGTTACCCGGCCTCGTATTGGCTCAATGTAGCGGTGACGATGTTGATTTTACTGGGCCCCGCAGTTGAAGATAGTGCCGGAGGTAAGGACGTTTATGCGGCATTTTTCAGTCGCATGGGGCTATTTATCTTGGTAACTTTATATGCGCTATTAGCGCTGTATTTCCTCGAATATCTACGTACACGGCGTGTTCAAAAACAAGCCGTGCCCTCTCTGTAATGTACTGGAGCTATTGTGATGCTGACTAATTTTTTGCTTGGGCTGCCGACTATGGTGTTGTGTTTGATGCTGCAAACAGTGTTGCTTGTGATCGTCATTCGTTACTTATATAACCACTCGGACTTACTGGAGGTTGCGTCGCTCTGGTCCAGCCTGGTTGTCATCAACGGAGTGATGCTGCTGCTGGTGATTGGTAATCTTGGACAAATTGCTATCTGGGCATTGATGTTTCAAATGCTGGATGAGTTCGACGAATTTGGCATTGCATTTTATCACTCCGCGGTAAACTTCGGTTCTTTGGGCTATGGTGACATTGTCATGACAGAAGAACATAAACTACTTGGTGCACTTGAAGCCATCAACGGTGTGTTAATGATTGGTGTATCTACAGCGGCATTAATGACGGTGTTTCAGAGTGTGACCAGGAAACTTTTCCCAGGACGAAATTAGAAGTAACTGAAGTAACAGCGTTTGATAAAATAAGCACATCGGATATTAATGTAGTGCCTGGGCTTAATCAGGTACCGTCAAGTTAACTGTTTATAATTACTAGAATCGGCCAATGGATAATTAGTCAGTATCCTCATACGGGTTAGCGGTTTAGTGGTAATTGTTCCGCGCGGCGCAAGGGAAAAACAACGCGCGGCAACTGATGCAACGCGTGTTCAATATCGTAATGTATTCATATTCCTCTTCGTATTCCAATCGTGACCCTGTCTAGTTCGGAGGATTTGTAGGCTTGAGATTAGTGGAATGATTGCTATGGCAACATCTAGCTGTTTTCCCTGATAATTCCCTGTTATTAATAGACCGCGATCAGAAAAATCATATAATCTCGTTAAAAAATATTGATATTCAGAGGTTTGGCACTTAATGTCAGATGAGAGTTTATTCATATTTCCCTGTATATTCCCGTGTAACAGGGAATAGAAGAGACCAGGTAGCGGTGGACTGCTAACACCGCCACAAAATAAGTAACTAAACCAGCCGTTCTGCTGCTAGCTCGGGTGGTTTTTTTTGGCCGGTAATGTCGCATGTTTGTGAGAGTCATACGAAAAGAAATCGGTTTACACTTCACTGTGGTTGATATCCTGCAAGCTGAAAGCGAGGATGAGCAGGAGCTTGACCAGATTCTTGACCTCGGTATTATCCAGGCCAGTCACCTGAACAGCGAACTGGCGTGGTATGTCATTGCCGAGAATCTGATAGCTTCATCGCTGACTGAAGTTGAAAAACGCTTGCTGGCCAGAGATATTGCTAACTGGCTGCCTCCCTTGTCGAGAGAAAGTCTTCTAAAGGCAAAAGCAGAGGATCTACGCCAGTTATCAGCACTGAATTCCAGTGACATTCTGCAAGTGCCGGCTATACCAGCAGAACTATCTGAAACAGACCCATTGACGATTATTGCAGACTGGTTAGGCGCTAACTGAATTGCGTTATAGCCTGATCTGAGCTATTCTCGCCGTCCGATTTTTTCCAGATACGGAGAGGTGGCCGAGTGGTCGAAGGCGCACGCCTGGAAAGTGTGTAAACGGCAACGTTTCGAGGGTTCGAATCCCTCTCTCTCCGCCAACTAATCAATGGCTTAGCTGTGTGCCGTGTCTAGATTTAGGGGTGTTTTGGGGCTATTTGGGGATGAGTTAGACACGATTTCAGACATGATTCTTCCGTCAATTTGGGATCCAGTTTTGG
>JASJFV010000360.1:0-4792 GCA_033791885.1 Gammaproteobacteria bacterium
GGCATTATTTTCCTCGTTGTTTTACTGCTGGCGACCGTCGCAGGTGGCCTTTACTGGAAAAAGCGGCAGTAACCAGTCTCTGATTGCCTCTGCCGTAACAAAAACGCCGAAATTGCTTGTCTCGCCGCATTCGAAACATTGTTTTCCATATGTATGCTCAACGAAATGGTTATACGTTACAATATTCAGGCTAAATTATTTTTAGACAATTCCAGGAGTTCTGCATGGCAGGAACCAGCTTATTAGCGCTACTTGATGACATTACTTCAGTTCTTGATCGCGTCGCGATAATGACCAAGATTGCGGCAAAGAAAACAGCAGGCGTACTGGGTGACGACCTTGCCCTGAATGCAGAACAAGTCTCGGGTGTTGACGCAGATCGTGAGTTGCCTGTGGTATGGGCTGTGGCAAAAGGTTCTTTTAAAAACAAGCTCATCCTGGTGCCGGCCGCCCTGGCAATCAGTGCCTTTGCGCCGTGGGCAATCACCCCTTTGTTGATGGTTGGTGGAGCTTATTTGTGCTTTGAGGGTTTTGAAAAAATTTCACATAAGTTCCTGCATGACAAACATGAAGATGAGGTAATGCAGGAAGAAATAATAGCGGCAATTAGTGACCCTGATGTTGATATGGTCGAATTCGAAAAAGATAAAATCAAGGGGGCGATTCGCACAGATTTTATTCTTTCAGCAGAAATTATCGTTATCGCACTCGGTACAGTAAAAGATTCAACATTTCTCGTCCAGGTATTAGTGGTGTCGGGAATTGCGCTTATTATGACCGTTGGTGTTTACAGTCTTGTTGCGGGAATTGTTAAGCTGGATGATGCAGGCTTATACCTGATTAAAGATAATAGCCTAAACGCCTGGGGTGGGTTTAAACGGGCACTGGGACGAGGAATATTACGTATCGCGCCCTACTTTATGAAAACCTTATCAATAGTCGGCACTGCCGCTATGTTTTTAGTTGGAGGTGGCATCCTGGTGCATGGAATTCCTGTAGTTTATGATGCCATTCACCATGCTGGTGAGGTCATGCAAACTATACCGCTGGGAAACATTCTGGGAATAATCACACCATCGCTGTTAAATGCCATAGTCGGTGTCATCGCTGGTGGCATTGTATTGTTAGCGGTGAATCTGCTAACACCTGTTTTCAGGGAGTTGAGAAAAACATCTTCATAACAACAGCATCGAGAAAGGTGTTTTCGCCCTTTTCATACCCTCTTTATGCTCTGTTCACCTACCTGATAGTAAACTGACACTATGGCACACAGTTATTCGGCATCAGGATTAACACATCAGCGGAAATTCAGAATATTTCCGACATATGCATTTATCATTATTCTGATGCTTTATTTTCTGTCAACGGCCGCTTTGGCTTCAACATCTGCATCAATAGTACCAATAACAACTGTCACTACTGACACATGGAAAGAGAAGCAGTTTGAAGGTTCAACAGACCATCAAGCCGTTGCCATCGACGGCATAGCCGCGCTGAGGGCCCACAGTTTTTCCAGTGCATCCGGTCTCTATTGGGAGCAACGTATTGATCTCTACCAAACGCCCTATCTCAACTGGCATTGGCGCGTAGACAAGATTCTGCCACTACTGGATGAGAAAACCAGGAGTGGCGATGATTATGCTGCACGAATCTACGTTGTTATTGATGGTGGTCTCTGGTTTTGGAGAACTCGCGCGCTGTCCTATGTATGGTCAAGCAGTATGGAGAAGGAAACTGTATGGGATAATGCATTCGCTGGTGCAAAAGTTCGTATGCTGGCCTTACGAAATAATGACAGTGCTGCTTCCATATGGCATGTCGAGAAGCGCAATATTTTTCAGGACCTGAAGCGCCATTTTGGTGATGAAATTCGCTATATCGATGCAATTTCCATTATGACTGATACTGACAATAGCAAGAGTGAAGCAATCGCCTATTACGGCAATATCTTCTTTTCAGCGCAGTAAGCAAATAAAAAATATTTGTAACTTCAGATCATATTTACAGCAGAAAACAGGCTGGGCATCGCAGCCTATTATCACCATACAGCTGTGAGTCTGGAGCCATCCCGATAGACTGCCTGCTGTTATTCAAAATCAAAACCGCCGAGAAACTGCACTTTTCCGCTAATTATATCGCGCAGAAATTCACAGCCATTTTCCAGTTGATTGAAGTGCCGGTACGCATTCGCTACGAACCACTGCGGTGATGAATAAAAAGTAAATTCGTTAAACATCTCCAGGTCAACAGGACTTGTGCGCGGAAAGTAGTCGAGAAGAATCTGACGTGCGTCATTACTCATCGAAGAGACCTGTACAACTGAAGCCAGGTACTCAAGTGCCACGCGAGAACATTCACTTTCAGCAATAAACTGACAGGTTAAAGCATGAGTAACCTCGTGCGCAATTAAGCTTGCATACAGATCGCGAGTGGGTAGTTTATGGTAGGCGCTATCTGGAATGATGAGCTTCTTGAATGATTCATAATCTGTGATAAATATCTGGTTCTTCGGTGAATAGAAAAAGGCGAAAACAGGCAGACCGGAAACATGGGTTAGTTGCGCCTGAATAGTGATATCAATCACTTTAGAAGACTCAATTCCGCATTGTCTTAGAGTATCCACTGCCTGTTGTGCGGCAATACATACATGTTGAACTTCATTTTGATTTTCTGCAGGAAGATGAATTGAGATCCCCTGGCAGTCTTCGGTGACGGTGCTACTAGCTTGCAGGAGCATGGGGGATAGCAGAATGGCAAGCAGCCATAGCTGTAGAGGTATCTTTATGGTCGGGATAACTGCTCTACCTCGGACAAGCTTAAGGCTTTTCATGATAGCTACCCCTATTTGTAAGGTTCAGTTTCATTATACTCCAAAGCACAATGCCTGACGTTAAATATCGGCCCTTGCGCTGAAAGAGTACAGGAGTGATCTGCGTTTGGAGGTTTATTGAAGCAGATTTTGAGTTGTGGTCCCTCTGCTGATCCATCTAGCCGTAGTGTTCATATATATAGTAATGTGTATAAACCCAAGACTCAGAAACCCAATAATTATGGCCGACCACTTCATAAAGCGCTTCAACAAAATGACCGCAGTCAATGATTTCTCCGCATTATTAACCGAGAACGAACAGCGCGACAGGTGAAAAGGTGACCAATGACATGTATTTTACTGATGTTGATGCAGAGAACGTGATCATTGCCCAGGGCCCATTCATTACGGAGTAAATACAGTTGGTAGATAGGATATATTTTAGCTAGTCGATCAAATACTGTTTCAGCTCAGCGTGACGGCATCGAAGTACTGTCACTGTTTTGATATGATCTCTATCAATAATTAAAAAAATAAGCTGAATTAACAAATGACTGATAATAATCGACAGAGTGAGAACGAACAAAAGCTCACCCATCTCCTGAACACTATTCCCCATGGTATTGAGGAAATCGATACCAATGGCGTAATCACCTACAGCAATCCAGCCCATCACTATATGCTTGGCTATGAACTCGGCGAACTGATCGGAAAAGAAATCTGGGATTTTGCAATAAGTGACAAAGACAAACAGGAACTTCAGCAATACTTTGCGTTAATCAAAAGAGAACAGCCCTCCCCTGCACCTTTTTTTGCATCAAATATCACTAAAGATGGTCGCATAATAGAGGTAAAGGCAGTCTGGGACTATAAGTACGACAGCACGGGAAAGCTGACTGGGTTTATTGTGGTTTTATCGGACTACACTGAACGCAAGGAAACTGAAGACAAGGTACGTGATAGTGAAAAACGGCTCATTGAAGCACAGACAATCGCTAAGTTGGGACATTACGTCTATGACATAAATTCAGATAAGTGGGTGAGCTCTGATGTGCTCAAAGAGATATTCGGAATTGACGAATTCTATCCTCATACGGCGGTAGGCTGGCTGGAACTTGTTCACCCGGATTCACGGGAAATAATGACTGATTATTTTACGGATTACGTCCTTGGTAAACATAATGAATTTGATAAAACCTATAAAGTTACTGATTTTTCAAGTAAAGAAACAAAGTGGGTACATGGATTAGGCAGGCTTAGATTCGATCAAAATGGTAACCCTTCTGAGATGTTTGGAACAATCCAGGACATCACCGAGCGAATAGCATTTGAAGAGAAACTACATTTTTTAAAACAGAAAGCCGAACATAATGAAGAAAAATTCAAGGCCATTACCACACAATCAACAGAAGGCTTAACAGTCGCCAACCTTGAGGGTAACTACACATTTGTTAACCCGGCTTTCTGTGCAATGACCGGTTATTCAGAAGAAGAGCTATTAAAAATGACGGTGTTTGATGTTAAGGCACCGGACCAGGACAATTCATCTTTTTCACGTTCCAAAGACAGCGAAGAAGGCATGGTGATCGAAGTCCTGTTGCAGAGAAAAGACAGGTCTATCTTAATTGCAGAAGTAATTGGAAAAAAGATTCAATTTGGTGGTCAAACTCAAGTTCTTGGTACCATTCGCGACATTACCGAACAAGTTAAGGCTGAAGAGAAAATAAGCACATTATCACAGGCCATTGAACAGAGTCCTGTATCAGTCATGATCACCGATACAAATGCAAAAATTGAGTATGTTAACAAAGCGTTCGAGAAAGTTACCGGCTATAGTGGCGAAGAGGTTATCGGCTTGAATCCTCGATTCCTGAACTCTGGTGGCACATCAAAAGCACATTACAAAAACTTATGGGATTCAATAAGCAAGGGTGAAGCCTGGCAGGGTATATTACAAAACCGCAAAAAAAATGGTGATACGTT
>JASJFV010000361.1:0-7386 GCA_033791885.1 Gammaproteobacteria bacterium
CACGTAAATCAAAGCGTAGCCAGGAGCGGTCTAATGCTATGGCATGCCGGGCAATTTCTATTGCCTTCTCGCCATTGCAATGTGAGCGAAAGCCATGCAGGTAAATACCTACCGGGCCGTTGCCAGTATCGTGAAAATAGCCGCGTATTTGCTGGCCTTCCGCTGCATTCAGTAAGAAAGGCTGCTCACCCGGCAGCAGCACCGGCTGGATGGATGCCGGGCTGGAGTTAGTATTCATTTTGATAAAAAGTTTGTCATTGATTAAATTTTTACCCACATAGGACTTGCATATCAGTTCTCATAGGGGTAAGAATAGGCGTCTATTTGACGCAGCCTGATTCAGACTGTTGATATAGCGACATAATAATGCATGTGTATCCGGATTAGTATGCTGTATTACATAAGTAATAGAGATGGTATTCCGGAGCTAGTGTAAATATATCTAGGAGCCAAGTAATGAAAAAAATGCTATCTATAGTAGTACTCTCTGCATGTGCACTGTTTACCGGTCTTGCACAGGCGGAGTACGTGATTAAATTTTCTCACGTAGTCGCGCCAACCACGCCCAAGGGTCAGGCCGCGCAATATTTTGCTGATCAGGTCAATGAAAAAATGGCTGGTAAGGTCAGGGTTGAAGTTTTTCCAAACTCCCAGCTTTATAACGACAACAAGGTCATGGAATCCATGCGCCTGGCGAGCGGCAAAACAGGCTTAATGGCCGCTCCAAGTATGTCCAAATTTGTTAAGTTCTCAAAACAGTTGCAGGTATTTGATATCCCGTTCCTGTTTAATGACATCAACGATGTGCACAAACTGGTGGACTCGCCGATTGTTGATGGCATGATTGCGCCACTGGAAAAAAAGGGCATCAAGGGCCTGGGATTCTGGGACAACGGCATGAAGGTTTTCTCAATCAATGGGGATAAGCCGCTTAAAGTCTCTCCGGATGACTTCAAGGGCAAGAAGTTCCGTATTCAGAGTTCTGAAGTACATGAAGCTATGATCGAGGCGCTTGGTGGTACACCACAGAAACTGCCATTCAAGGAAGTCTATACCGCTCTCGGTCAGGGTGTTGTTGATGGCCAGGAAAATGCCTGGTCGAATGTCTACTCGAAGAAATTCTACGAAGTGCAGGACTATATAACTGTTTCCAATCATTCCTATCTTGGCTACCTGCTGGTGGTTAGCTCAGAGTTCTGGAACAGCCTGCCTGATGATATTCGCAGTGAACTCAGTGTAATAATCAAGGACGCAACTTTAAAGGCACGCGAATATGCGGCTGAAGCAGATACCGGCGATCGTAAGAAAATCGAAGCAGATAAATATGCCAAGGTAGTCGAAATGACCAAAGAGGAACGTGCTGCCTGGCGTGCCGCTACTTCCAAGGTTGAAGACCAGTTCCGTGACCAGATTGGTGCAGATCTGCTTAAGCAGGTTCATACAACTCTAGGACACTAGTCATATAACTCAATACGGGCCTGTTTCGGCAGGCCCGATAATAAAAATAGTTATGATAGATCGTATACTTGTCGGCTTTGAGCAATTCATCATTACCGTTGGATTTGCTGTAGCTACCTTATTGCTGTTTGCCAATGTTGTCGCCCGCTACGCTTTTGATACCGGTTTTACCTGGGCGCTCGAAGCAGTACAGTATCTTTTCGCCTGGGTCGTCCTGATCGGCGCAGCACACGGTGTTCGAGCCGGTATTCACCTTGGTATCGATATCCTCACGATTCGTTTCTCGGAGCCAACACAGCGCTGGCTAGGTCTGATCGCTCTGGCAATATGCCTGGCATTTTCAATACCGGTGTTATTGCTGTCAATCGAATACACCTACAAGATCTGGCAATGGGGCGATCTGACTCTCGATCTGCAGATCCCGCAATGGATTCCTTATCTTGCTATACCCGTCGGTATGAGTCTTATGACCATGCATCTTATTGGTGTGGGCATACGTATCTGGCGCGGTGATCAGCTGCACGTCGGCCGCAGTGAACACGATGCTATTAGGCAGGATGAACTCAAACAGGCTCAGCAGCAAATTCTCGAAGAAGGACTAAAAGAAGAGGAAATTGAAAAAAAGCTAGATAAAGAGGGAATAAAATAATGGCAGGTGCATTTCTTTTTATCGGCCTAATCGGACTGCTGCTACTTGGTGTACCAATAGCCATCAGTCTTGGTTTTACAAGCCTGGCGTTTATAACCCTCGCCACTGAAGACCCTGCGACGGTTGTTGCGCAGAAGCTCTTCGATACTATGGAACACACAACGCTGCTGGCGATTCCATTTTTTATCCTGTCATCACACTTTCTCACAACCGGCGGGGTGTCAGCCAGGTTAATTGAATTCGCCAAAGCCCTGGTCGGCTGGATGCGCGGCGGGCTGGCCATGGCCGCAGTGGTCTCGTGTATGTTTTTTGCCGCTATTTCCGGTTCATCACCGGCAACGGTAGTCGCCATTGGTTCCATCATGATTCCCGGCATGGTCAGCGCAGGTTATGACAAGAGCTTTGCTGTTGGTGTTATCGCCACGGCCGGTAGCCTGGGAATTCTTATTCCACCGTCAATTCCGATGATTGTTTATGCTGACGCAGTTGAAGAATCTGTTGGTAAAATGTTTGTCGCCGGAATTATTCCCGGTATTTTTATGGGTTCCTTCCTGCTCCTGGTTACCTGGCTATATGCCCGCAAGACGAATATGCCCTGTGAGCCCTGGCATGGCTGGAAGCATCTGTTCCATGCCTTCGCGCGAGCGTTCTGGGGCCTGTTGCTTATCCTGATTGTTGTGGGTGGGATATACGGCGGTATATTTACCCCGACAGAGGCTGCAGCCGTTGCCGCTGTCTACTCGGCATTCATTGCCTTGTTTGTGCATCGTGATATGGGTTTTAAAGATGTCCCGCAAGTGATGCTCGCTGCGGCAAAGATGACAAGTATGCTGATGTTCATCATCGCCTGTGCAATGATCTTTGCCCATGTTCTGACAGAAGAACAGCTGCCGCAAATGCTCGCAGCCAAGGTGGTCGAACAGGACCTGAGTCCCTGGGCCTTCCTGCTGATGGTCAACGTCATCCTCTGGTTTGCCGGCGATTTTATGGAGCCATCAGCCATCCTGCTGATCCTGGCGCCGTTGTTCCACCCGATTGCCATTTCACTTGGTATTGATCCGATTCACCTTGGTATCATCATGACCACCAATATGGAAGTAGGCATGATTACCCCACCGGTAGGTCTGAACCTGTACGTGGCCGCGGGTCTGGCGGGTATGAGTCTGGGCGCTGTGACCAAGGCGGCTCTGCCGTGGATGATCGTTCTGATTATTGCGCTTCTCATTATCACCTACGTACCGTGGTTCTCACTGGTATTGGTATCTATACTGTACTGATATGCAAAAACAGGCAGTGAAACATCGGCCCGGTGAGGTATTGCTGGTGCTGGTAAGCTGCCCTGCCGGGAAGGAAGATGTGATCGCGCTGGACTTGCTAGAAAAAGGTCTGGCCGCATGCATAAATGTTGTTCCGCAGATGAGATCCTTCTATCGTTGGCAGGGTAAACTGCAGCAGGACAATGAGTCGATGATGCTGATAAAATGCGCGGCCAGTAATTATGATGCGCTGCAAGAGCATATTCTGGAACTCCATCCTTACGAACTTCCAGAGATCATCACTGTCTCAATTGCTGGTGGGTTACCCGACTATCTAGAATGGGTTATGCACCCGACAAAAAACAAATCAGAGTAATTGTATATGAAGAATATTGTTTATGTGATGCGTTTGCTGCTGGCATTACTGCTATTTCTCCCCAGCGTTATGGCGTGGTCACAGGATGATGACCTACTGGAACCTGACAAGGCTTTTGCTCTACAGGACCCGGTCGTATCTGCCGATAAGATTACGCTTACCTGGAAGGTAGCTTCCGGTTATTACCTTTATCAGAATAAATTCTCATTTGAGCTTTCTGCTGATTCCAGCCGTCTCGACAAACCGCAAATGCCTGAATCGATTCGTAAACAGGATGAATTTTTTGGTGAAGTAGAAATATATAAAAAATCAGTAAGTGTTGATTTGCCTTTGTTGAGAGATGGCAGCGATGCTGAAAGCGTTGTTCTAACAGCAGTGTTTCAGGGCTGTAATGATCCGATAGGGGTGTGTTATCCGCCGATTAACAAAAAGCTAAAGATAGACTTGCCTGCGGTGATATCAACTGCGAATGCCGCTGATCTGCAGCCGGTGGCATCTTCTTCGCCGACAACTCAGTCAGGACTGGCTTCTTTGCTGGCACCGGGTGCCGGTGAAGGCGAATTTTTGCCACCGGATGAAGCGTTTCAGCTTAGTGTCAAAATGGTTTCTGACAACAAGGTAGCGCTCTCTGTGATGATAGCAGAGGGTTATTATCTCTACCGAGAGAAGTTTGCTTTTGAAAGTGCCACTGAGGGCATCAGCATACTGCCTTACGAACTGCCTGCTGGTGATATCAAGGAAGATGAATTCCTCGGTCGAACGGAAGTTTATCACTCCAGTTTTGCAATTAATCTCGCACTGTCAGGGCTGAGTGCTGATGGCAAGTTCAAGCTGGTCGCAAAATACCAGGGTTGTGCCGAGAAGGGAATTTGTTACCCGCCCATTAGCAAAACGATAGACCTTGTGCCGGGTAAGGCCGACGGAACCACTCCTGCTGTCGCTGGGGGTGCAGGTGAAAAAACTAGTATGCCAGAGAACCCTTCTTCTGTGGCAAATGGAGAGATATCAGAAGAGCAGACCGTGATAGCGATGCTATCTGAGGGCAGCATCGGTTCGACCATTCTGGCATTTTTTCTCTTTGGTCTTGCGCTGTCGTTAACACCCTGTGTTTTTCCAATGATCCCGATATTGTCAGGAATTATCGTTGGCCAGGGTACAGAGATCACGCGAAAAAAGTCCTTCACACTTTCCGTGGTTTACGTGCTGGGCATGACCATCATGTATACCATAGCAGGCATGCTTGCCGGCTTAACCGGTGAACTGCTGTCTTCAGCGTTTCAGAATCCATGGGTGCTTGGTGGATCTGCTCTCGTTTTCGTACTGTTGTCATTCTCTATGTTTGGCTTTTATGATCTACAGCTGCCGGCCAGTCTGCAGACAAGACTGACAGAAAAATCCAATAATATACCCGGTGGCGCCTATAGCGGTGTTTTTGTCATGGGTGCCTTGTCGGCACTGATCGTTGGCCCCTGTGTTGCAGCACCTCTATCGGGTGCACTGCTCTATATCGGCCAGACGGGCGACTTCATGCTCGGCGGCGTAGCACTCTTCGTTATGTCTCTTGGCATGGGTGTCCCGCTGTTGCTGATTGGAGCTTCTGCCGGCAGCCTTCTGCCAAAAGCAGGCGCATGGATGAATGCCGTCAAGGCGGTGTTTGGTGTGTTGATGCTGGCGGTGGCGATATGGTTGCTTGAGCGCATATTGCCTTCTGCGGTAATTCTTGCGCTGTGGGCGGCGCTACTGATAATTTCTGCCATCTATATGCGCGCACTGGATACGCTGCCGGAGATAGCCAGTGGCTGGCAGCGGTTCTGGAAAGGAACGGGTATCGTGGTGCTGCTTTACGGAATCGCCCTATTATTTGGTTCATTGACAGGTGCGACAGATGTCTTCAACCCGCTGGAAAAAATGACCGGCTCTACCCAGTTCGTCAGTGTAAACGGCAGCACGAGTCAAGCAGAAGGCGGTTTGAGTTTCGAGGAAGTTAAAGGCATTGAGGAATTTGATCAAGCCCTGGCCAGTGCAGCGAGTGCAGGAAAACCTGTTTTCGTCGACTTTTATGCAGACTGGTGTGTGGAGTGTGTACGGATGGAAAATACAACATTCAAGTCACCCTCCGTGATTACCGCACTAGCCGGCTATCAACTTCTGCGCCTCGACCTGACCGCCAATGATGAGATCGATAAGCAGGTGCTGAAGAAGTTCAGTTTATTCGGACCGCCTGCCTTATTATTTTTCGGCACAGATGGTCAGGAAATACGCCATATGCGGGTAATTGGTTACCAGGATGCAGCCGAGTTTACGGCGACTGTTGAAAAGGCGTCAAAAGCTGCCGGTGTGAAATGACAGCAAAGTTGTGGCTGATGGCCGGCCTGGCCATGTTAGCAGGCGTGTTGGCATCGCTTTACTTAAATACCGGCGTAATAGAGACTAGACAAAATCAAAATGCTGCAATCAGCCTTGATCAAATCAATCTGCTTGACCTTGATGGTAATAAGCAGAGTTTGAGTCAATGGCAGGGAAAAGTGCTGCTGGTCAATTTCTGGGCAACATGGTGCCCGCCCTGCCGTGAAGAGATTCCTGTATTTTTATCTCTGCGAAAAAAATTTTCCTCAGACGGTTTTGAAGTCGTTGGCATTTCAATTGATGATGCTAACAAAGTGAAGCAGTATCGCAGATCAATGCAGATTGACTATCCACTACTTGATGGCGAGCAAAGCGGCATGCCTTTGATGGTCTCACTGGGGAACCCCACCGGTGGCCTGCCATTTAGCGTGCTGTATGACCGCAAAGGAGATGTTGTGCAGATCAAGACAGGCGCGTATGGTCACCAGGAACTGCAAGACTTGATCGAAAAGCTTTTGTAATAATTCTCTACTTTGCGTTTAAAATCGGGAAAACTCCAATAAGTTAACATCTAACTGGACAATTTAGTCCTGATTAGGCAACATAGCGGGGAATTTGAATTTTCCGGTCTTCTATTGTTCTGATCTGACCCCTGTTATGTCAAAGATACTCATATTACACGGCCCAAATCTGAACATGCTGGGAAAGCGAGAGCCTCAACATTATGGCTCTGCATCACTTGAAAGCATAAATTCCGCTTTACAGGCGGTAGCTGATGCTAGCGGTGTAGAACTGGATATTATGCAAAGCAATGCTGAGCATGAACTGGTCGACAAGATTCAACATGCCGGTGGGGTGGATTTTATACTCATCAATCCTGCAGCATTCACCCATACCAGTGTCGCAATACGCGATGCACTGGCAGCAGTCGCAGTTCCATTTATTGAGATACATTTGTCCAATGTTCATTCACGTGAACCCTTTCGTAAAAAATCCTTTTTTTCAGATATTGCTGAAGGCGTGATTTCCGGGCTTGGGCCTATTGGCTACTCATTGGCATTACGCGCTGCTATTGACATAACTCTTACATCCAAAGGTTGAAAATGGATATTCGCAAAATAAAAAAACTGATTGAGTTGCTTGAAAATTCCGGGCTTGGTGAGATTGAAATAAAGGAAGGCGATGATGCCATCCGTATCAGTCGAAATACGCCCTTTGTTGAAACAGTCATGGCCGCACCTGCTGCTGTCGCCCCTGTAGCGGCAGCTGCCGAGCAGGCAGAGGAAGCAACCGATGACAAT
>JASJFV010000362.1:0-6586 GCA_033791885.1 Gammaproteobacteria bacterium
CGAGTGGTCCCAAGCATCTAAACGTCAAGCTGACCCGTGCAAAACTGGAGTCACTGGTTGAAGACCTGGTCAAGCGTTCCATTGATCCGTGCAAAATTGCAATGAAAGATGCAGACATTAGTGCCTCGGATATTAGCGACATTATTCTTGTCGGTGGACAGACTCGTATGCCGATGGTGCAGGAAGCAGTTAAAGATTTCTTCGGTAAGGAGCCACGCAAGGATGTGAATCCAGACGAAGCTGTAGCTCTTGGTGCTGCTATTCAGGGCGGTGTTCTGGGTGGCGACGTAAAGGATGTCCTGTTGCTGGATGTCACACCATTGTCTCTTGGTATTGAGACCATGGGTGGTGTGATGACAAAACTGATTGAAAAAAACACCACGATTCCTACCAAGGCTTCTCAGGTTTTCTCTACAGCTGAAGATAATCAGAATGCGGTAACGGTCCATGTGCTGCAAGGTGAGCGTGAAATTGCTTCTGGAAATAAATCTCTGGGTCGTTTTGACCTCAGCGATATACCACCAGCACCACGTGGCATGCCGCAGATTGAGGTGACTTTTGACATCGATGCCAACGGCATCATGCATGTCACGGCTAAGGACAAGGCGACTGGCAAAGAAAACAAGATTGTCATCAAGTCTAGTTCCGGTCTCAGCGATGATGAGATTGAAAAGATGGTTCGTGATGCTGAAGAACATGCTGATGATGACCGCAAGGCAAAAGAGCTTGTTGATGCCCGTAACCAGGGAGATGCCATGCTGCATTCAGTACGCAAGTCGCTGACCGATCTTGCAGATAAGGTTGAAGCCTCTGATAAGGAAAACATCGAAAAGGCAGCTGCTGAGCTTGAAGAATCACTGAAAGGTGATGACAAGGCCGATATCGAAGCAAAAACAGAGGCCCTGGCCACTGCAAGCCACAAACTGGCCGAACAGGCTTATGCTGATGCGGGCGGTGCTGATACCGGTGCAGAAAGTCCTGCTGGTGATCAGCCTGAAGCAACCGCAGGCGATGATGTAGTCGATGCGGAGTTTGAGGAAATCAAGGACGACAAGAAGTAAAACTTCTGTCAGCAGACCCACGAAAGGCATGGCCGGTGACGGCTGTGCCTTTTCGTCATTCAGGATAGGTAGTAATAAAGATGTCCAAGCGCGATTATTATGATGTTCTCGGAGTACAGAAGAATGCCTCCGAAGCTGAAATTAAAAAGGCTTACCGCCGTTTAGCAATGAAACACCATCCGGACAGAAACCCGGATGACCAGGATTCAGAAGCCAGCTTCAAGGAGGCCAAGGAAGCCTACGAAGTGCTGGCTGATGGGCAGAAACGCTCGGCTTATGATCAGTTTGGCCACGCAGGCGTAGATCCTTCAATGGGGGGTGGTGGTCATGGCGCAGCAGGCGGCTTTGGTGATGCCTTTGGCGATATCTTCGGTGATATCTTCGGTGGCGGCGGCCGCCGAGGTTCCAGGCAAAGCAGGGGCAGTGACCTGCGCTACAACCTGGAACTGAGTCTTGAAGACGCAATAAGTGGTACCGAGGTACAGATTCGCGTACCGGTAATGTCTAGTTGTGATACCTGTAACGGCAGCGGTTCCCGTGAAGGTAGCCAGGCAAAGACATGTACAACCTGTGGCGGCCACGGTGAAGTCCGTATGCAACAGGGTTTCTTTTCAGTCCAGCAAACCTGTCCACAGTGTCGTGGTAAGGGAAAAATTATTACCGACCCATGTCCTGATTGTCATGGCCAGGGCCGAATTAAAAAACAGAAAAAACTTTCCGTTAAAATTCCTGCTGGTGTTGATGAAGGAGACCAGGTCAGGCTGGCCGGTGAAGGTGAAGCTGCTCCCAATGGTGGCGTAGCAGGGGACCTCTATGTCGCCGTACATTTGAAAAAGCATCCTATCTTTCAACGGGAAGACACACACCTGTATTGTGAAACCCCGGTTAGTTTTACCTTGTTATCGCTAGGCGGTGAGCTTGAAATACCGACGCTTGATGGAAGAGCGAGTCTTAAAGTTCCTGCCGGCACCCAGACAGACAAGGTTTTCCGTCTACGTGGAAAAGGTGTACGAAATGTCCGTGGCAGTCAACCAGGTGAACTGTTCTGTAAAGTCGTAGTAGAAACCCCTGTCAATCTCAACAAAGAGCAAAAAGAGCTGCTCGAAAAGCTTGATGCAAGCATGCGTGAAGGCGGCAAACGGCATAGTCCAAAAGAAAATTCATGGACCGACAAGATCAAGTCTTTTCTGGATGATATTGTTTCCTGAGGGGAGCAGGATCAAAATTAATTTTGATCCTGCAGCAGAAATTCTCAGCTGCGGAACTCTATTCAGGTCAGAGAATCATCTCTGAAAAAGGAAAACCTCTTAAACTTTCATCTTTTAAGCGGTAGTATCTGTAGGGTAACTGCAGAACACTACCCATTGAAAGCCTAAGAGGATTCCTGAATGTTATTTATTTCATGCAAACTGCAACGATTAGCGGTAGGCCCTTCCCTTTTAATACCGCTGATAGCCATTATCTCGTCTCTATTACTTTCTCCTGCCGTTTCATATGCAGCGGAAGACACGGCATCAGTGGTACAGGCGGATGAAGAGGATGAACTTAAATTCCCGGGCGAAGAAACCAACAATAAGCTGGTTTACCATTTCAATCAGGGTGATGAGTCTTATCAGCTAGCCGTTCTCAATACCATCCGTAATATGCTTAGAAAGTACGGCGATGACATCAAAATTGTCGTCTCAGCGATGGGGCCCGGTATCCACATTCTTCTTAAGGAGCCAGGTGTTCCGGTCATCCCGGCCGTGCGTGATCAGGTTGAAAGCCTGGCTTTCTATGGTGTCGAGTTTCATGCCTGCGGTAATACTCTGATCACCCTGCATAAAGATGAAAAAGATGTCGTTGACTTTGCGTCTGTGGTTGAAGCCGGCGTGTCAGATCTGATGGAATTGCAGCAGCAGGGTTATTCTTATATAAGCTGGTAATATCAAACAGCACCCATTAGAGCACAAGACGAATTCGCTTGCCTGTAATCGAAAACTAGAAAATCACTGGCTAGTGAAAGCAGAATAATAAAGTAACAGAGGAGAAACCAGACTTATGATCGATCGATTAACTGAAATAACGGGCCAGATATCCGGCTTGCTATGGGGCAGCCCCTTAACCCTGCTGATATTGCTGGGTACAGGCGTATATCTGACAATCCGCTTACGTCTGGTTCAAATAGCAGGGTTCAGGCATTCTTTTCAGCTCATTACGGGCAAATATGATCATCCTGATGATAGTGGCGAAGTGTCTCATTTCCAGGCGCTTTCTACAGCGCTGTCTGCGACCATCGGAACGGGTAATATAGCGGGCGTGGCGACGGCTATTTCGCTGGGCGGACCAGGTGCTCTGTTCTGGATGTGGATTACCGCCTTTATCGGCATGGCAACCAAGTTTACAGAATGCACCCTGTCATTAAAATTTCGCGAAGTGGATGAAAACGGCAATATATCCGGTGGCCCGATGTATACCTTGCTGCATGGCCTGAAACTGAAGAAAACGGCGATGGCATTCGCCTTCTTCGCACTCATTGCCTCTTTTGGCATCGGCAATATGGTACAGGCAAATTCTGTTGTCGATGGTTTATCTTATCTCCACCCTGATGCAAAAGAGTATTCGTGGGTTATTGGCCTGGTGATGGCTGTAATGGTGGGCCTGGTGATACTTGGTGGTGTTAAGCGTATCGCAAAAGTTGCCAGTACCATCGTCCCCTTTATGGCACTGATGTATATCGCGGCCGCAATGATTGTCCTGTTCAATAATATGGAAGCCCTGCCATCGGCACTGACAACCATATTCAACCATGCACTTAATCCGTGGTCCGTCGGCGGCGCAGCGGTGGGTGAGGCAATACGCTGGGGTGTGGCCAGAGGATTGTTTTCAAATGAGGCAGGTCTTGGTTCAGCACCGATTGCCCATGCTGCAGCCAAAACTAATGAACCGGTCAGGGAAGGCCTGGTGGCAATGATGGGACCATTTATCGATACGCTTATAATATGTAGCATGACCGGGCTGGTGATCATTGTTACCGGCAGCTATATAGACCGACCGGATGATTTAGTGGGCGCTGCCCTGACCGCTGCGGCATTTAGCAGCGAACTGGGAGACGGCGGGGCCGCTGTAGTCGGCGTGGGATTAACCCTGTTTGCCTTCTCTACGATTATTGCCTGGTCATATTATGGTGACCGTTCGGCGAAGTTCCTGTTTGGTGAGAACGCCGTGATGCCTTACCGGGTGGTCTACACCCTGGCGGTTGTCATCGGCGCGGCGGTTCCTCTGCAGCTGGTCTGGAATATTGCAGATATTACCAACCTGCTGATGGCGTTGCCGAATTTACTCAGTCTCATCCTGCTAGCCGGGCTAGTGCGTAAATTACAGAAGAAATATTTTGTTTCACATCATGCTGTGAAATGACGTCGTTGTATTGATTGACACCACGATGATAAATACTGGCCTGTTGAACACAGATGAAATCAACGCCACTGTACGTGTGGCGCTTGATGAAGATATCGGCAGCGGTGACCTCACAGCAAACTTGCTCAGTGACAGGCAGGCAAGCGCAGAACTGATTTGTCGTGAGGATGCCATACTCAGTGGACGGCCCTGGGTTGACCGTAGTTTCAGCTTGCTGGATGCATCGGTATTACTCGACTGGCAGCAGGATGAAGGAGAACAGGTACATAGTGGTCAGGTGATCTGCCAGATACGTGGCCCGGCACGTTCGATACTCACTGCAGAACGTACGGCAATTAACTTTCTGCAGACACTGTCGGGTGTAGCGACAACGACCAGACGCTATGTCGATGCCGTAGCCGGTACAGGATGCAGAATCCTCGATACCCGAAAAACGCTGCCCGGATTGCGTAAGGCGGAGAAATATGCGGTAAGTTGTGGAGGAGGCCTCAATCATCGTATCGGGCTGTACGATGCCGTATTAATAAAAGAGAACCACATACATTCTGCTGGGTCAGTTTGCCAGGCATTGGAACTGGCACACAGGACTGTCGGCCCCGGTGTGTTGATCGAAATTGAAGTTGAAGACCTGGCACAACTGGGTCAGGCAATAGAATGTGGGGCAAAAAGAGTTCTGCTGGATAATTTCCCTGTTAATCTCCTTGCAGAGGCCGTGAAACTGGCTGATGGCAGAGCAGAAACCGAAGTTTCCGGCAATGTCACATTAGAAAATGTGCATGATGTAGCAAGTAGCGGGATAAATTATGTGTCAATTGGCGCACTTACAAAAAATGTGCGTGCGATTGATTTCTCTCTTCTATTTACCATTTAAAACAGGATCTTATTGTAGCTATCTAATCAGGAATGATAGCTATAAACCCTTATTAAGTATCAGTGTTTTCCCTTATTTTTCCATAATTTACATTAACGTCTATTGACTATATTAGAGAATCATTATATTATCTCCTAACGATATAGCTTCGCTGTGAGGTTACGGTTGAGGTCAGCAACATGCTGTGAGTACTTCAACCTCTATATCATATTGACCAAATTAAACTATTCTAGGAGATTTATTGATGAAACTTGTACAAATTGTATCTATCGCTGCTCTCATGAGCATGTCTGCTGCTTCTTCCGCATGGTGGGGTAACGGTTACGACAACGGAAGTGGTTCTGGTTCAGGCTATGGCGACGGAAGTGGTTATGGTTCAGGCTATGGCGACGGTAGTGGCTATGGTTCAGGCCGTGGTGACACACGTGGTTCAGGCCGTGGATACGGTGACGGCGACATGGATGGCGACGTTGATGGCAGCTTCGACATGAGCATCAGTGGCAAAGGCCGTGGTTCAGGACGTGGACGTGGACGCGGTTATGGTTCAGGTTACGGTTCAGGCTATGGCGACGGTTATGGCCGTGGTAACAGCAACTATCAGGGTCGTGGTGACTACCGTGGCAACTACTACGGTGGCAACAACTACGGTTCAGGTTATGGCGCACCTTACGGTTACGGCGCTCCTGCTCCTATGATGCAGGCTCCAGCAGCTCCAGTTGCTCCAGCATCTGCTGCTCCTGCTGCACCAGCAAGACCTGATTATGCTGCCCAGGACGCTGCTCGCCAGGCAGAAATGAAGGCTCGTCATGAAGCTTTCGTTAAGCGTCAGGAAGCTATGCGCGCTCAAGAGCAGGCAGCCTATGACGAGTTCATGAAGAACTCTGCTGCTGCTAAAAAAGCTCCAGCTGCTCCTGCAGCACCTGCTGCACCAGCTGCCAAGTAAGAACACTCAAGGTTCTTAAATAGCAGAAGGCCTGTGTGGGTTCGCTCACACAGGCCTTTTTTTATCAACATTTTTTAATCTTTCACTGGAGGAATGATCATGAAAGGCATCGTTGCACGCAGCACTTTGACCCGTTATTTATCCTTCAGCGAGAAGGACACTAAACCGGATCGTCTTAAAGGCCGCAATGACGGACAAAAATACTTTCCTCCTGCAACTGCTGATGAATACTCGCCACATGAGCTTGAGCGAATCAGCCAGGCGCGCGCAGCAGTAACGAATTATGATCGAAATCTGCATGATATCCGTGAG
>JASJFV010000363.1:0-12587 GCA_033791885.1 Gammaproteobacteria bacterium
TTCAGAGGTGTGCTCTTCCTTTCTTATTAAAAAGTTGGCGTTTTATTTTTTTTTCTTAACACCTAATACTTAATACTTAAAACGACTTTACTACCCGCAATTCATCACTTCCTCCTTTCACTTTTCCTCCTTTTACTATGCTCCTGTAACTCTCCCACAATATGTGTATACAATAGCAACTGACAATTCGTGCCACAGTTTAACCGCTTGAGGAATCATGACGACTGACCAGATACAACTGTTTGGATTGCTGTTTTTTGTTTTCGTGTTCCTGATCTGGGGCCGCTGGCGCTATGACCTGGTCGCCTTTGTTGCGCTGATTGCCGCCATTGTTATGGGTGTGGTGCCGAAGGAAGAAGCCTTTTCCGGCTTTGGTCACCCGGCAACGATCATTATTGCGCTGGTGCTTATCATCAGCAAAGGCCTGTCGAATTCCGGCGCCATTGAGTTGATAGCGAAACAGGTCAGCCGTTACGCGGTATCCCTGCAGGCACATATCGCCGCGATGGCCGGCATTGCGGCTGCACTTTCGGCTGTGATGAACAATGTCGCCGCGCTGGCAATGTTGATGCCGGTAGATATCCAGGCGGCGATAAAGGCGAAACGCAGCCCGTCGCTGACACTGATGCCGTTATCGTTTGCATCAATACTCGGCGGCCTGATCACTATGATCGGCACACCACCCAACATCATTATTGCCGAGTTCAGACAGAGTTCACTCGGTGAAAGTTTTGGCATGTTCGACTTTGCACCGGTAGGGCTGGTGTGTGCCGTGATCGGTGTACTGTTTGTCGCGACGATAGGCTGGCGCCTGCTGCCAGCAAGCCGTGTCAGCCACGATTCCGCGCAGGATTTGCTTGACGTCAGCGGCTACATTGCAGAACTTCATGTACCGGAAGGATCACCCGCTATCGACCAGAGCGTTAAAGATCTTGATGACATCGCTGATGATAATGATGTTGCTATTGTCGGCCTGGTACGTCGCGGCAAGCGTCAACCGGGGCAGGCAAGAAACGTCACCATCCGTAAAGGCGATATTCTTGTCGTAGACTCGGCGCCGGACTCGATGGACAAGTTCGTCGGTGAACTGAAACTCGACTATTCGAGTAAGGGAAAGGACACCAGTCCTCTTAGCGATCAGGATATGGCGCTATGGGAAGTAGTCGTCCCGGATGGCGCCAGGATTGAGGGGCGCACCGCGCATTCGCTGCGACTGCAATACCGCCACGGCGTTACACTGCTCGGCGTTTCGCGCCAGGGCAAACAGTTTCGTGATCGCGTGCGTCAGTTACAGATCGAAGAAGGTGACGTACTGCTGCTGTATGGCGCCAGTGACATGCTGGCAGAAATCAGCTACTGGCTGGGAGCCCTGCCATTGGCAGGTCGAAGTCTCGACCTGATCCAACGCCACAAGGCGTGGCTGGCTGTTGGCCTGTTCGCTGGCGCCATAGCAACAGCCAGTTTTGGGCTGATCTACCTGCCGGTTGCCCTGGCGGCCGTTGTAGCCAGCTACGTAATGTTCAACATCGTACCGCCCCGACATGTCTATGACTCTATCGAGTGGCCGGTCATTGTGCTGCTCGGCTCTATGATCCCGATTGGCGGCGCACTGGAATCCAGTGGTGGTACGGCTCTCATTGCTGACACTATTACATCACTTTCGTCTGGCCATTCACCGGTATTCGTACTGGTGCTGCTGATGGTCATCACGATGACTCTGTCGGATGTTATGAACAACACCGCAACAGCCGTCATCGCTGCACCGATTGCTGTCGATATTGCCAACCGTCTCGACGTCAATGCCGATCCATTTTTGATGACTGTCGCTGTTGCTGCATCCTGTGCCTTCCTGACACCTATCGGGCACAAGAACAACACATTGATCATGGGCCCGGGCGGTTACCGCTTTGGTGACTACTGGCGCATGGGCCTGCCGCTGGAGATAATAATCATCACCGTGTCGATCCCGATGATTCTCTGGGTTTGGCCTATGTGAAACAAATGTTTTACGTATTACGTTTTACGTGACACATGACTAGTACAACTATTTTTGAAGTTGAATTATTCGCAGCAAATGCGCTGCCACAGCTTCCTTCTGAAACAAAAAAAAGCTGAGCCTGATTACCAGGCCCAGCTTTTTCTACAAGAAGCAATAAAAAGGATTTTACGTAATACGTAAATCGTAAACCGTTTCCTTACATCGCCATTTCAAGGTCGTCGTTAATCGCTTTCAGACCCGCTGCAGCGCAGGCTTCGTCAGTCTCACCGGATGGTGCACCACTGACACCTATGCCACCAAGAATCGTGCTACCCGCTGTGATTGGCAAGCCGCCTGCAGAGGTGATCAGACCGCCGATTGCAGGTGGGCCAAATGGTGCGGTAAAACGGCCTTCAAGTGCTGATGAAGGGGTATTGAAGTTCAGCGCAGCAAAGGCTTTTCCCTTACTGATTTCCACTGTGATCGGCATAGCCAGTGTGTCTCTGAGTGTTACCTGTGTCTGGCCGCCACGGTCAATAATAGTAACTGCCACGCTCAGACCTTCCTTCTGGCAGGCGGCAATAGTTGCCTGTGCAGCCTTAACTGCCATATTCATAGCCAGGCGTTGAATCGGTATAACCATAGGCTCTTCTTCAGCCAGTGCAGCGCTACCGGGTATTATTAATGCTGCCATAGCAAGCATGAGTGTGAATTTTTTCATGATATTCTTGACTCCAATACAAGTTATAAATGTTATTTCAGGCTCAGGTCCTGAATCGAATAAATTACGCTTTTTCACCAGGGAGACGGGGCATCACCACGGTGTATCGAGCGTAAATTTCGGCAATAACATAGCACGATATCACTGCAGATACACAGACAAAGATCTGCACAATGTTCATTTACTCACTTTACTGTTCCGTTATTACCTGACAGCAGACGTGTAACTCGAAAATCATCAACCGTTTATTTAAGCAGACTAAGCGGTCTGGATTCCGGCATACGCCGGAATGACGAATATGATTCAGCAACGCTTTTGCCACCTCCGTCATAGTAGCCCTTGGCCTTTTCCCTTTCACCTTTCCTCTTTTCCATGTAACGTTCGCCTTCATGGACTTACAAATCTCCAGCCAGGTCAACATCCCCGAAAGCGAAATCGAGCTTAGTGCGATTCGAGCTCAGGGTGCGGGTGGACAGAATGTCAACAAGGTCTCATCGGCAATCCACCTGCGCTTTGATATCAATGCCTCGTCACTACCGGAATTCCACAAACAACGCCTGCTGTCCCTGCGCGATCAGCGCATCAGTAAAGAAGGTGTCATTATCATCAAGGCACAGCGCTACCGTACACAGGAAAAAAATCGAGACGAGGCCCTGCAGCGGCTGGCTGAACTTATTCGCAAGGCCGTTGTGATGCAGAAGAAGCGCAAACCCACGAGACCGTCGAAAACTTCACAGCAGAAGCGCATGAACAGTAAAACAAAACATGGACGGACCAAGGATCTGCGGAAAAAAGTTCGTTATGAGGATTAGGTATAAGGTATTACGGATTATTGATTAAGGGCTCAACATTAATAAACAGGGAGTAAAGGTCAAAAGGGAATTAGATCTCGTTTCTAACTAATTATATCGTTATTCCGGGCCTCGGCCAGAATCCACATCTTTCATCAAGCTGCAAGATTAAAGGCAGCATCACGACGTTTGTTCGCCTGATAGAACTAGATAACAGGGCATTCTGCCTGCCTCACTATGTAGATATTTATTGATCCTGATCAAAGTCCTCTTGTTTCTGCAGCGTTATACTTTGGCCGTTAGTGCAACTCAGCTAGTAAAGTTGGGTGAGTATCTCCTTGAAATCCGACGATATATTAGCAAAACAGCCCAGCAGCAAGCAGGAAAAAGCAGCCATCCGGGGTTAGATTGACCTGAGAAATTAATAGCCCATGAAACATTTTAAAAGCAGAATAGAAACACTGGTATCAGAGGCTGAAAACACGCCTGAGTTACTGCTGCAATACCTGTGCACGGTTCAGTCACTTTATTCATACATTCCTGAACGGATAGTTCACCTGCTGGCTGACAGGCTGGATATACCACCTGTAAAAATTTTCGGTGTGGTGGATTTTTATGCCTTCCTGCACAGGGAAGCACGCGGTGATTTCGACATCCTTTTCAGTGACAGCATTACCGACCGCATGCTTGGCAACCAGGTACTGATTGATAGCCTGTGCATGAAACTCGGTGTCGATCTCGGTAAACCGAGGAATGATGAACGTGTCACCGTTGATGTTGCATCCTGCACAGGGATTTGTGACCAGGGACCCGCATTACTGGTCAATGGCAGGGTGGTATCGAAACTGGATGAAGAACGAATTGTAGCCATTCACGACCTGGTGGAATCCTGTACCCCGGTAATGGACTGGCCGGAATCATTCTTCGTTGTTGAAGACAACATCCAGCGCCCTGATATTCTACTCTCCGACCAAATCGCCAGCGGCAGCGCCATCAAAGCGCTGATCAGCAACGGCAGCAGCAGATTTCTCGAAACACTTAACCAGTCTGGCCTGCGTGGCCGCGGCGGTGCAGGCTTCAATACGGCCACTAAATGGCGGTTATGCCGCAACGCTCAATCTGACGAACGCTACGTCGTATGCAACGCTGATGAGGGTGAGCCCGGGACTTTCAAGGACAGAGTCCTGCTGAACAGTTATGCTGATATTGTGTTTGAAGGCATGACATTGTGTGGCGGCGCTATCGGCGCAGAAAAAGGCTACCTCTACCTTCGCGGCGAATACCGTTATCTACTACAGGATCTGGAAAGAACCCTGCAAAAAAGGCGTGAGGCCAACCTGCTCGGAAGGAATATCCTCGACCAGGAAGATTTTAACTTCGAAATTGATATCCACCTGGGTGCCGGTGCTTATATCTGCGGCGAAGAATCTGCATTGCTCGAATCCCTTTCAGGTAAGCGCGGCATTCCTCGCGACCGCCCTCCCTTCCCTGTTACCAGTGGTTTCAGACAAAAGCCCACGGTTGTCAATAACGTCGAAACGTTTTTGGCCGCGGCAAAAATTTCCGTGTTTGGTGCCGAATGGTTCAACAGCGTTGGAACCGAAAATTCCAGCGGTACCAAGCTGTTGAGTGTCAGTGGCGACTGCAGCCGACCCGGTATCTATGAATATCCTTTCGGCGTATCAATCAAACAGATTCTTGGCGATTGTGGTGCAACAGATACACAGGCAGTCCAGGTAGCCGGTGCCGCCGGGACAACCATTCCACCGGAAGAATTTGATCGTAAAATTTCTTTCGAAGATATTTCGACAGCCGGCTCAATAATGATATTTAACCAGCAGCGCGACCTGCTCGACATGGTGCAGAACTTTACCCAGTTTTTCTGTCATGAAAGCTGCGGCTTCTGTACCCCGTGTCGAATTGGTGGGACGCTGATGAAGAACCTGGTTGAGAAAGTTGTCGCCGGTCATGCTACGCGCTACGACCTTGATGAAATGCAAAATATCGGCCTGGTGATGAAAAATACGGCCCATTGCGGCCTCGGCACAACGGCAGCAAACCCTGTGCTCAATACATTAGAAAAATTTCCCGATATCTATTCAAGACGCCTCGCACATAGCGGCTACGAGCCTTCCTTTGACCTCGATGCCTCATTAGAAATTTCCAGGCGGGTAACCGGTCGCGATGATGATGACGCACATATCTGGGACGAATAATGCTTAGCGATAAAACTTTCACGATTGATAATAGAAACATTCCATTCCGTGATGGCGACACCATCATGGACGCCGCTTTGAGGGCCGGTGAATATGTTCCTCACCTGTGCCACAACCCTGAATTCAAGCCGAATGGCAGCTGCCGTGTTTGCGTGGTCGAGGCTAATGGCCGGCGCGTGTCCGCCTGCAACCAGCCTGCGCTGGAGAACATGGTGGTGGATAATAGTTCAGATGCCATCATGGATCTGCGGCGCAGCCTGCTGCAGATGCTGTTTGTAGAAGGCAATCACGTCTGTCCTGCCTGTGAAAAAAGCGGTGCCTGCCAATTGCAGGCAGTGGCCTATTACACGCGTATGTTGAGCCCGCATTTCACTCATTTCTTCCCCAGGCGAGACATGGATGCAACACATCCCGACATTGCCATTGATTTTAATCGTTGCATTCTGTGCAAGCTGTGCGTGAGAGCTAGCCGTGATGTAGACAGGAAAAACGTCTTTTTAATTAGCGGCCGTGGAATAAACAGCCGGTTGGTGATCAACTCTCCCAGCGGCAAGCTGGGAGACAGCGAAGTATCCATTACCGACAAGGCGGTAGCCGTTTGTCCGGTAGGTGCCATCCTGCCGAAGCACAAGGGCTACGAAAAACCGATCGGCGAACGCCTGTATGACAATAAGCCTATCAGCATAATGGGTGACGTGGCAGCTAACTTTTCATTGAACAGCTTCAGCAAGGATGTCGACGTAAAATGAACGATGTAGTGGCTAGTGAAAAGCTCAAAGTTGCAACCGCCGCACTGTGCGGCTGTTTTGGCTGCCACATGTCCCTGCTGGATATTGATGAGCGTATTCTGAAACTGGTTGAGCTGGTTGAATTCGACCGCACACCGTTGACCGATATCAAGCATGTCGGCCCGTGTGACGTCGGCCTCATAGAAGGTGCCGTTGCTAACAATGAAAATGTTGAGGTGCTGCGCGAGTTTCGTAAAAACTGCAAGATACTGGTAGCCGTCGGCGCCTGTGCGGTCAACGGTGGTATACCTTCCATGCGCAACCATTATGATCTGGAGGATTGCCTGAAAGAAGTTTATCTTGATGGGGTCGGCTTAGACAATGCACTCATCCCTGACGACCCTGAGATTCCAATGCTTCTGGACAAGGTTCATCCGATACACGAAGTGGTCAAAATTGATTACTTCCTGCCAGGCTGCCCGCCATCAGCAGACACCATCTGGACTTTCCTTACTGAATTGCTTGAGGGCAAGCCAATCACCTTTCCGTATTCATTGATTCACTATGACTAAACAAACTAACAGCGCACTGAGAAAAGCAGATGTCATCAGAACTTGAAACAGCACAAAACCCGGAAGGACTTGAGCGCACAGTCATTGAGCCGCTTACCCGGGTTGAAGGTCATGGCAAGGTCACACTGCTGCAGGATGAAAACTATAATGTGAAGCAGGCACGGCTGCACATTGCCGAGTTTCGCGGCTTTGAAAAATTCATCCAGGGCAGGCCCTACTGGGAGTTACCCGTACTGGTTCAGCGCCTCTGCGGCATCTGCCCGGTAAGCCATCATCTTGCTGCTGCAAAGGCGACTGACATGATTGTCGGCGCCAGCGAACTGACACCGACGGCAGAAAAAATCCGCCGCCTGATGCACTTCGGCCAGACACTGCAATCTCACGCATTGCATTTTTTTCACCTGTGCTCACCGGATCTTCTGTTTGGCTTTGATGATGAAGTGCGTCACCGTAACATCGTCGGTGTTATTGAAGACTACCCGGAGATTGCCACCCAGGGCGTCATGCTGCGCAAGTACGGTCAGGAAGTCATTCGCGTTACTGCCGGTAAACGTATCCATGGTACCGGAGCTATTCCCGGCGGCGTCAACAAATCATTAAATCAGAAGGAAATCGATTACCTTAAGGGTGATATCGATCAGATCATCGCCTGGTCACAGGGTGCCGTTGAATTGATAAAACGCATCTTTTTCGAGCAATATGATTACAACATGTCGTTTTCCACCATCGATAGCAACATGCTAAGCCTGATTCGCAGCGATGGTGCTTTTGATATTTACCATGGCGGTCTGCGTGCAACAGACAGTGAAGGCAAGACCATATTCGACCATATCGATTACAACCGCTACGGCCATTATATAAAAGAGGGTGTGAAAAACTGGAGTTACATGAAGTTCCCATTCATCAGCTCTATCGGGCAGGATGACGGCTGGTATCGCGTTGGTCCGCTGGCCCGTGTCAACAACAGTGATTTTTTCACCACACCGCTGGCAGAAAAGGAACGTCAGGAATTTGCCGCCGTTGGCAGTGGACAGCCGGTACAGTCAACACTGGCCTTTCACTGGGCGCGGTTGATTGAACTTCTGCACTGCGCCGAAGCCATAGCCGAACTGTTAGACGATAACGACATTTCCGGTAAAGAACTGCTCAACAAGGGTGAACTGCAAAGCAGCGGTACCGGTGTTATCGAGGCCCCGCGCGGCACTCTGTTCCACCAGTACGATATCGATTCTGACGGTATTGTAGTAAAAGCCAACCTGATCGTTTCCACTACCAATAACAACCAGGCAATGAACGAATCCATCCGCAAGGTTGCCAACCAGTACCTTGATGGCAACCAGCTGACCGAAGCCCTGCTCAACCAGGTTGAAGTGGCCGTCCGTGCTTACGACCCTTGCCTGTCCTGCGCCACCCATGCAATGGGAAAAATGCCATTGCAGATCAACCTGGTGAACGAACAGGATGAACTGGTGGATCGTCTGGAAAAAAGCGCGACCGGCAACATCAGCAGACCACTCTGATATCAGCACATGGCTAGCGGGTCATGAATAGCCAGAGAGAACATGCTCCTGTTCTCATCTTCACTTATGGTAATGCATCCCGTGGTGATGATGCACTGGGGCCAGCAATGCACGACCTGCTCGATCGCCACAAGCAGGGTACAGGTACGCTGAATCAGGTAGATTTATTGACCGATTACCAGCTTCAGATCGAGCACGCAGTTGATCTCGAACAACGCCAGGGCGTGCTATTCGTTGATGCCAGCGTATCCAGCTCATCACCTTTCGCTTTGCAGAAGCTGCAGGCTGAGCAGGATGACAGCTATACCACGCACGCCATGAGCCCGGCCTCGGTGTTATCGGTATACTGCAAAATAAACCGACAGGAACCACCCCCCTCCTACCTGCTCACCATCCGCGGCTACGAATTTGGTCTCGGCCAGGAAATGACCAGGCAGGCACGGGAGAACCTGCAGCAGGCTTTTCAATTCATCAACAAACTTGTTGCGACCGATGTGGAAGATTGGGATGAGATAGACTGCGGACTAACAACTAGGGACTAAAGAGGAAAGAGGAAAGAGGAAAGGAACAACTATTTATTTTCTTCAGACCTTAGTCTTTTGTCCTTAGTCCTTAGTCCATTTTTTTAAACGTAATACGTAATACCTAAAACGTAAAACTGCATGAGCAGGGCTTGCGCCGCTCATGCATAATTCGTCCTACGGCTTTTTAAGCAAATTCTCGAACAATTCCATCGGTAACGGGAAGACGATGGTATTGGTTCTCTCACCGGCAATTTCGGTCAATGTCTGCAGGTATCTCAGTTGCAGTGCCTGGCTTTGCTCGGAGAGGATTTTGGCGGCTCCCAGCAGCTTTTCTGCGGCTTGCATTTCACCCTCAGCATGAATGACCTTGGCGCGCCGTGTACGTTCTGCTTCTGCCTGCTTGGCGATGGCGCGGATCATGCTTTCGTCAAGATCGATGTGCTTGATCTCGACATTGCTGACCTTGATACCCCAGGCATCGGTTTGCTTGTCCAGTATGCTCTGGATATCGACATTTAGCTTGTCGCGTTCTGCCAGCATTTCATCAAGCTCATGCTGACCCAGCACCGAACGCAGGGTTGTCTGCGCCAGCTGGCTGGTGGCAACGTAGAAATTCTCTACCTGGATAATGGCTTTTTCTGAGTCGACGACACGGAAGTAGACCACCGCATTGACCTTGACCGATACGTTGTCACGCGAGATAACATCCTGTGTAGGGACGTCCATGACCACGGTGCGCAGATCGACACGCACCATCTGCTGCACCAGCGGGATGATGATAATGAAACCTGGTCCCTTAACCTTCCAGAAGCGGCCAAGCATAAAAACGACGCCGCGCTCGTATTCGCGCAGAATACGGATCGCACTGGCAAGGAAGGCGATGACCAGCACTGTAACAATGATTGGTGTATATGAAATCATGATTTTTCTCCTGTTGTACTTGCCTTCTTTACTGCCTGTTTATCCTCAAATACTGGCTCAACAGATAGCGTCAGGCCATCTAGCCCGGTAACCCGGACCTGTTGATCTTTCTGTACAGGGGTATTCGTCTTTGCCTCCCAGGATTCACTGTGAACAAACACCATGCCATCGCTATCGAAATCATCCATAGCCAAACCATTGGCACCAATCAGCTGCTCAGCGCCACTCACCACCGGGCGCCGCCGTGATTTGATTGCCATTCCAACCAGCAGGACGAAAACCAGTACACTGCTAATGGCAAAGGTTAAGATTACCGAGAGGTCGATTCCATAACCGGGCACTTCGGTATCCATAAGAATGACTGAACCGATAATAAATGCCACGACACCACCAATGCCAAGTATGCCAAAACTGGGCTGGTAGGCCTCGCCTACCATCAGCGCAATCCCTAGTAGAATAAGGGCGACACCAGCATAGTTGATCGGTAGCAGCTGCAATGCATAAAGCGCCAGCAACAGGGCAATCGCACCCACTGTTCCCGGCACAACAGCACCCGGGTTGGAAAACTCGAGGATCAGGCCATAGATACCGACCAGCATCAAAATATAGGCGATATTAGGACTGGTGATCACACTCAGCAGACGGCTGCGCCAGTCAGGCTTGAGCTCTCGCACCAGCAGTCCTTCTGTTTCAAGCGTAAGCTTGTTGTCCAAAACACTGACTTCACGCCCGTTAAGCTTTTGCAGAAGCTCAGGCATGTCTGCAGCTATGAGATCAATAACATTTAGCTTGAGGGCCTCGCCGGCATGCAGGCTGGCGGCTTCTCTTACCGCTTTTTCTGCCCAGTCCTGGTTACGCCCGTGTAACTCCGCCAGGCCACGTATATAGGCGGCGGCATCATTAATTGACTTGCGTTTTGAGGCATCCATAGCTTCTGCAGGAGCGGCGTCGTCAACTTCGCCTTGTTTGCCCCCCTTATCCGCTCCATCCGGCTTCTCTGGCTTACTTTCAGGTTTGCTTTTATCTGTCGGAGAGATGCCGCCTATGGCGACCGGTGTCGCTGCCCCCAGGTTAGTACCGGGTGCCATAGCAGAAATATGGCTGGCATAGAGAATATATGTTCCGGCGCTTGCGGCGCGCGAACCGGTAGGTGCAACCCAGCTGACCACGGGTACGGGAGAACTGGTGATACTCTTTATAATGCCGCGCATGGCTGTGTCCAGCCCGCCCGGGGTATCCATGCGTATAACAACCAGCTTTGCGTTCTCACGCTCAGCCGTATTCAGTGCACGTTCGATATAGTCTTCAGTAGCGGGTCCGATGGCTTCTTCGATAGTCAACAGAAGCACATGCCCACCGGTATCATTGGCTGACACCGTGTTCAGCAGTAGCCCCGTCGCCATCAGCAACAGGAGCATAATAGAGGTCTTAGCATTCACTAACATAAACGCTCAACTCCTTGTTGAGTGTCTATTTTAGCACAGACAGCAAATTCTCGTCGTCAAGGTGATATAGAGGATGCGAGTATACGAAACGAGGATTGAGGCTCAGTGTTATAAAAATCTAGATGCGACCTGACGTATTGACAACTGCTTTAGACTTGACCTGACACAAAAATGGCTGTTATCGGCTGCGGTCATTCAATCATTAACAGCAGGCATGGGTCAGCGCTCTTTAGAGCATCTGTTCCGCAGCTTTATGACATTAGTTGCTTAGAGCAAAATAAGACTAGCCATTACCATACCTGTGCATTACTACCAGGGCGAAAGGAAGATGAAATGAAAAATATATTGCCTGCAACACATGGATGTCGCAGCCTGGGTCCTAAGCTAACGCATTCAAGATTATAAGAGAGATATCAGTATTAAAAATAAAGGGGTCGGCGTGGTTACATTTAAATCACTCCGACAGCTATAATCTTATGAGGTAGAAAGTGTAGAATATATTTATATTTTTCGAGAATTCAAAAATATACCCATGGACTATCGGCAACTTTTCAGATGTCGCTCGAAAGCAAGTTGATAGCCCCCGTAGAGACTTGGTACAGTCGGAATTCAATTTCTTTCACGCGTAAGATGCGCAAGAGGACAATTTAAATGCATTTAGTATCCAGATATTTCACCGGTTCGTTGTTGCTTGTTGTTGGTCTGCTAACGGCGGCTGTTGCACAGGCGCAGCCACCTCAGGGTCCCCAGTTGTCGGCAGAGCAGATACAGCAGGTTCAGGCCTTGCGCCAACAAGGCTTGGAGATCCAGAAGAAAATCAGCCAGCTTCAGAAACAGGCGATGCAGGGCAGCCCATCTCTCCAGCAGCAGAGCAAGGAACTTCAGGATATGGGCAACGCCGTCCTGAAGGCGCAGGGTGTCGATGTTGATAAAAGCATAGCCCAATTGCAAACATTGAAAGGAGAATTTGACAAAGAAGGGATAACCGACGAGCAGAAGAAGAAAGTGCAAACGGAGGCCATGGGGATCCAGCAGAAGCTGCAACAGGCCCAGGCCGCTGCGATGGCCGACCCGAAGATCCAGCAGGCCGCTGCCAAGATAGAAAAGGACCTGATTGCCGAGATGACGAAACTGGATCCAGCTGTTCCTGAAATGTTAAAGAAGCTGGATA